>CBFDVL010000050.1:0-9998 GCA_965613365.1 uncultured archaeon
ACCGAGATCTACACCTAAGCCTTCGTCAGCAGCGTCAGATGTGTATAAGAGACAGTTCTCCACCTATTAAATCTTTACACCGTCTCTTTCAATAAGATATATTCCATCTTGGAAAACTCTTGGATCTTTGTCTTTAACCCTAGTTAACTGCTCTATGTTCGCTGCAGTTTGACCGACTTCTTCCTTATTTATCCCTTTTACTATTATTTCGTTTCCTTTAACCTCTACCATGCAGTTTCCAAAAATTTTCGTTTTTCTTGGAACTTTCTCTCCCAAAAAGTTTTCGACTATAACTTCATCGCCAGAAACTTTAACTGAAATTGGAAAATGAGAGTATAAGATTTTCAACTTGTACTCAAAACCCCTTGTTACACCTTTTATCATGTTATTTATATGCGCAACATAAGTGCCGAGCATTGCTCGCTGTCTTTTTCTTATACCAGCGGTTCTTACTACTATCTTTGAACCTTCTTTTTTTATCTCTACTCCCGGGTAGAATAACCTTCTTTTTAACTCTCCTTTTGGACCTTTAATTATAACTAAATCGCCTTTAACTTCAGCTTCAACGCCCTCTGGAATTTCTATAACCTTTGAAATAACCTCTGCCATGATGCCACCTCAGTAAACATAAGCTAATAATCTACCTCCTATCTTCCGCTCCTTAGCATCTTTATGAGTCATAACTCCCTGATTTGTGGTTAAAATCAATATTCCAAAATCCTGAGCAGGTAAAAATCTCTTTTCAAACTTTTCAAACTCTTCCTTTTTCACCGCAAACCTTGGTCTTATTACACCGCAATCATTTATCCTTCCAAGAAGTTTAACTCTGAACTTCCCCGATTTTCCGTCATCTATAAATTCAAACTCCCCTATATAACCTTCCTCTTGCATTACCTTCAACACTCTACCTATGAGCTTGGAAGCCGGCTTGATGATGCACTCAAGGTTCCCTGCTCTCTCATTGTTTTTTATGTTTGAAAGTGCATCTGCAAGTGGATCAATAAGCATAACCTTAGCACCTCACTCGTATTTTTTAAATCCCAACTCCGCGGCTATCTCTCTAAAGCAATGCCTGCATACATATAAGCCATATCTTCTGATTATCGGACCATAAGAGCCGCATCTTCTACATGGTCTTGTTCCTTTACCTACCCTTCTAACTCTTCTCTCCTTCATTCTTCGTTCACCTTTATATTAAATTCCTTCTCAAAAAAAGCTATACTTTCTTCTCTTGTAACTCTATGACTATGAGGTATTTTTCTTTTCTGAATTCTTCTTCTTTTAACCCTATAACCAGGTCTTTCCATGGTGACACAAACATCCATTCCAAAAATTCCAACTTTTGGGTCATATTTCATTCCCGGTATGTCTATATGCTCTCTTATTCCAAAAGAAAGATTTCCTTCTCTGTCAAAACTTTCCTTCTTTATCTTGTTATCTACCGCTGCAAATGCTTTTTTAAGAAACTCCTCTGCCTTGGCTTTTCTCAGCGTAACCTTGCAACCAATGGGCATGCCTTTTCTTATTCCAAAGGTTTGGTTTGTTACCTTTGCATAGGTTCTCACCGGCTTTTGTCCCGTTATTTCCTCAAGAAGCTTCTCAGCCTTAGCTAATTTCTCGCCTCCTTCTCCTACACCCATGTTTACAGTTACCTTCTCTATCCTTATCTCTCTCATCGGATTGCCCAACTCCATCACCATTTAAACACTGGGAGATATGGTTCTTTTTCTCCTATAACGAATATGTAATCTTCAATGGTTTCAAATTCCTCCTCATTCTCAAGAGTTACTACATTTGGCATTGAGCTTCTGGTAATTTTTATCTCCTTAATCTTTGCAACCTCTCCTACATGACTCCCTCCGGTAATATATGCCAAGCTTCCGACATCGTATTTAAAATGAGCCTTAATTTTGTTATTTTCAAGGTTCAAAACTATTGTATCTTTTGTTTTATAAACATCTTCTGTTGGCGAACATGGATCTTTAACTCTTATTAGCAAATTTCTTCCATCGTGAAGATGAAGCTGAAGGTCTCCTCCCTTTACAAAACTTTTGTCTTTAATTTTGCAGAGTTTATATTTTGCATTATTCTTACCTATCTTCTCAAGAACGAGTTTTCCTCTTTTATCAAATATAACTATTCTATAATCATTAGCACTTGGAATCTCGATAATGTCCATTAAACCCACTGGAAACTTATGATCTCTCCTTACTCTTCCATCCACGAGGATTTTTCCCTCTTTTATTACTTTCTTAGCTTCCCTTGCATTTTTAGCATAGCCCAAAAGGTCTCTAACTATTATAAGCAAGGGTAAAGATTCTTCTATGCTATGGGGTCCTGGTCTTGGTTTTACCACGAATTTACTTTCCTTTCTTTTTATTTTCCATGTTCTTGGTGC
Source organism: uncultured archaeon (assembly GCA_965613365.1). GTDB lineage: Archaea > Hydrothermarchaeota > Hydrothermarchaeia > Hydrothermarchaeales > CAZSVW01 > CBFDVL01. The sequence goes on from CBFDVL010000050.1 coordinate 2,399, forward strand.
CGCTAGCCTCTTTATATGCCTACTCATGCTTTTGCCCTCTCAACAATTTTCTTTCTCTTACCATCATTCATCTGTGCCTTTATTATTCTAACATTGGAAGGATGAATAGGATAATGCTTTTCGCTCCCATCCGATTTTGTAATCGTAACTCCTTGAACATAAATTCTTAGCTTTTTCAAATCAACCTTCTCAACCTTGCCTTTGTGTCCTTTGAAATCTCCTCGCATCACTTCTACCGTATCGCCCTTTCTAACAGGTAAACTTCGCTTTCCAAATTTTTTCCTCAGGCTCTTTGAGAGAGGTGCTGAAACAAGTTTTTGCCTTTTATGCAGAGGTATTTCCGATATTTTCATCATCCTTCACCTTAGACTATGATTGTAGCCAAGCTTGCTATTTTAGACCATCTTTCTGCAGCTTCCTTAGCTACTGGCCCCTTAATATCCGAACCCTTTGGCTCGCCTTTTTCATTCACTATCACCGCAGCATTATCTGCAAACTTTATTCTCATACCATTTGGTCTTCTGTACTCCTTCCTCTGCCTTATTATCACGGCATAAACCTTCTGTTTTCTCATTTCTGGCGTGCCCTTCTTAACGCTTGCAACGACCATATCTCCTACTCCAGCCGAAGGATATCTTCTTCTAACACCTTTATAACCGATTACTTGGATTATCTCGATTTCCTTGGCACCTGAGTTATCTGCCACCTTTATTCTTGCGCCGCTCGGCAAAGCTCTCACAACGTTAGCTTTAACTCCTCTCATTGCTTCTCCTCCAATTTTTCTATAACCACAAAGCTCTTTGCCTTGCTTATTGGTCTACACTGCATTATTCTCACGCGGTCTCCAACTTTAATATCCAAACAGCTTGGAGCATGAGCAAAAATCCTTGACCTACGCTTTTCATATCTCTCAAATTTTCGCAGGTAGTGATAATATTCTCTAAGCACGACTACGGTATTCTTCATCTTATCGCTTACCACCTTTCCTTCCAGTATCTGCCCTCTTACCTTCAGATGTCCATGAAATGGGCAATTTCTATCGTTGCACTTTTTCTTTGGAGGTTTTACATCCACTCCTATATCCATGCTATCTCCTCTTTATCCTATCTTCTGGTTTTCCTACAAGTTTTAAACCTTTCACTATCATCTTTTTTTTACCGAGGTCAAATTGAAAAGTGCATATATCCTTAGGTATCTTATTAATTTTACCTCTTTCTGTTTCAATGATGAGCATGTTTTTTGTTTCGTCTATTATCTTGCCTTTTATTCCTATGAGCTGTTTGTTCTTCGAACAAACAACAATACAATCTAATCCTATCAACTCGTGCCTTAGTATGTTTTTCAAGTTACGCATAGTGCTATTTTATTTCTATGTGCTCCAACGGAAAGCCCATTTTCACTAGAAGTTTTTTAACTCTCTCTCTATGATCTCCCTGAAGCTCTATCCTGTCTTCCTTTGAAGTTCCTCCACATGCGCACTCAACTTTAAGTTTTTTGACGAGTTCCTTTAAATCTATGTCTTTGGAGTTTATCCCTTCCACGACGGTCATGAGCTTTCCAAACTTTCTCTTTGTGGTATATACTTTGATTTTCTGTGTTTCTCTCGCTATATCTTCACATACGCAAAGTTCCTTTGGCAACCCACACTTAGGGCAAACCACCATATCTATTTTATACCCCTTTCTCTTTTTATTGTAAGAATTCTAGCTATTGTACGCTTTATTTCTTTGATTCTTCCAGGATTTTCAGGAGCTCCTCCCGAGGCTATTATAGCTCTTTCTCTGAATAACTCATTTTTTAATTCTTTAATCTTTTCTTCCATCTCATTTATGCTCATGTCTCTAATCTCTTCACTCCTCAGAATCGCCATTGCTCTGCTCCTCTTTTTCCGCTTCTACTTCTTCTACCTTTTCTAAATCTACAACTTCTATATCGTCGGGGAGAGTAACGCCTGGAGGCATTATCTTGACCTTAACGCCTATTACTCCAGGCTTTGGTAATGCTTGAGCATGAGCTTCTTTTACATACCTAAAAGCTGGTTCTCCACAATGCTTTAGATAACCTGCTATAAACTTTACCGTTTTTGCTCTATCACCTGTAAGCTTGCCTGAAATTGTTATCTCTACTCCTCTCGCTCCAGCATCCATTATTCTTCTCAAGGCTGTGTATGCCGCTCTTCTAAAGTGCACTCCTCGCTCAAGTGCAGAGGCTATGGTTTTAGCCATCACATAGGGGTTAAGCTCGGGCGTTTCTATCTCATATACCTCAAGCTGTGGATTATCCAAGCCAAACTCCTTTCTGAGTATGTTGGTAAGGTTTCTTATCGATGCACCTTTTCTTCCTATAACTAAGCCCGGCTTCTGAGCTTTTATTATCACTCTTGTTCCGAGTGGTGTTCTCTGTATATCTATTTCTCCACAACCCGCCCTGTCAAGCTCCTTTTGCAAGTATTCCCTCACGGCAAGTTTTTTAAAATTATCCTGAATAAATTTTCGCTCCACCGCCATGTTATCTTTCCTCGAGCACTACTTGTATGTTTGTTGTTTCTTGATTAAAAGGAGTAGCCCTACCAAAGGCTCTGGGTATATATCCTCTAATAACTCTTCCTCTTAAAGCACAAATATGCTTTATATACAATTTCTCCTCATCTAAGCCCTTATATCTTGCATTTGCAACAGCGCTCTCTATAACCTTGAGAATATGCTTCGAAACTTTAACGGGATATCTCCCAGCACATGCTTTAACTAAGCCACGCTTATGTGGAACCTTCTTTTTGTGCTTTTTTAAAGGCACGGGTCTTTTCATCTCAATAACTTCTTTCAGATATCTTATAGCATCGCTCACCTTCTTACCTCTGAGCTCTCTACATACTTCAACTGAATACTTTGGTGAAATTCTAAGCTCCTTCCCATAGGCTTTTGCTATTTTGCTTTCGTCCTCGAGTTTTATAGAATAGCCCACCATGTCTTCACCTTACTTTAGAGGAACATATAAGCTTGACCTCGTAGCACCCATTCCCGGACTACCATGCTTTACTCTCTTTCTTGTTGGGGCGAACTCTCCTAGATAATGACCTATCATCTCTGGTTTTATCTCAACTTTTTGGAATTCTTTTCCGTTATGAACAAAAATTGTAAGTCCAACCATTTCTGGGAGAATAATCATATCTCTACAATGGGTTTTTATTCTTATATTTGCTCCTTTTCTGACTTTCTTTATTTTTTCCATGAGCTTCTTCTGAATAGGGGTTAAACCTCGCTTGAGGGTTCTCCTCTGCCTTGCGGGTAAAAGCTTTACAAACTCATCGAGAGGCATTTTCATAAGTTCTTCAAGAGTATAGCCTCTGAAGGTGAATACTCTTGCCATGCTCATCTCCTCCCTGTTCTTCTTGCTGCTATATGACCTACTTTCCTTCCCGGTGGTGCATTTCTTGAAATCGTTGTCGCCTTACCTGGGCGATGAGATTTTCCTCCATACGGATGGTCTACTGGATTCATTACTACCTTTCTTACTATAGGCCAATATTTTGCCTTGGATTTAAGCATATGATATTTTTTACCTGCTTTCATTATTGGCTTATCCTTTCTACCTCCTCCACCCACTATGCCTATTGTAGCTCTGCATCTAGAATCTAAGGTTTTAAGCTCGCCAGAAGGTAATTGCACCACTGTTCTGTCAACATCATGAGTTATTAAAAGAGCATAAGTTCCAGAGGCTCTGACAAGCTTTCCGCCATCTCCAGGATTTCTCTCTATATTAAATATTGGCGTACCTTCGGGTATGTTTTTAAGAGGAAGCACGTTGCCGTGAGAAATACTTGCCTTAGCTCCGCACATTACTTCATCTCCAATTTTTACACCTTCGCATGCAAGCATTGGTATTTTGGCTCCATCCTCAAACCTAACTATAGCAAGAGGAGCACTTCTTCCCGGGTCTTTAATAAAATCAATAATCTCGCCTTTTATTACTCCTTCTCTTTCAATCTCATCATATTTTCTATATTTAATCTCTGCCTTATAACGATGAGAGGGTGCTCTATAAGTACTGCTTCCCTTTCCTCTTCTCTGACTGATTATCCTCTTTCCCATCTTTTCACCTTTTTAGAATATTCCCATCCTCGTAGCTATTTCCTCTGCCTTATACTCTGGTGAAAGCTTTACAAATGCCTTTTTTTCACCTTTAGGAGTTATAAGTGTATTAACACTCTCGACCTTAACTTCATACAACTTTTCTACAGCCCGCTTAATAATTTTTTTATTGGCATTTCTTGAGACAATAAAAATCAATTTATTCTCCTTTTCAATCATGCCCATGCTTTTCTCTGTTATATCTGGTCTGATTATCACATCATGCATGCAAATCTCTCCTCGAGTTGCTCTATTGCCGAAGGAGTATAAAGCGTAAGCCTTCCAGCATGTCCGCCTGGTGCTAAATCTTCTGCTCCTAAATCCTTAGCTCTTACCACATCAACGCCTGGAAGATTTCTCGCGGCTTTTTTTATACCTTTATCCTCACCTATAACGATTAAAACACTTTTTCTTCTTTTATATCTTCTGCCCCTCATCTTTCCTTTACCCGCTCTAATTTTCTTCACCTTAGCTCTCTCTAAGTCATCGAGCAAGCCTAACTTTGAAAATACATCGAGAACGTCCTTTGTACTGCTTAACTCCTGAAACTTATCTTCTATTATCAAAGGAATCTGAGGAACATTCTCCACTCTATGACCCCTTGCCTCAACAAGTTCTTTAATAGCTGTCGCTGAGATCGCACTTATTATGGCTTTTCTTTTTTCCTTTAGATTTATTTTCTTTGCTATTTTTTTCTCTGGCGTTGGAGGAAAGGCTATCCTTCCACCAACAGCCATTGGTACGAAGGCTCCTCTCCCAGCGGCATGATATCTACTACCCTTAACTCTTGGTAGCCTTGCTACTCCACGTCCAACTCCCCAGGATTCTGCTGAAGTTCGCTTACCAGCTAACTTATCTCTACCTTGGGGCTGAAACCTGTTTGATTGCGCTGCAACTACAGCTCTTCTTATTAAATCTTCTCTTATCTCTTCCTGAAATATCTTGGGTAGCTCTATCTTCTTCCTTGGCTTACCATTTAATGAAAAAACATTTACCCTCATCTAATCTTACACTCCCTGCTTCGACTCTAAGCTTATATAGTTAATTTGAGGTTTGCCTTTGGAAACTCTCTTAGGCGGTCTTATTGCGGGTCTCAACCTTATAAGCCTTTTTCTTGGACCCGGCACAGAGCCCTGAATCAAAACATAATCGCCTCTGATAATTCCATAGCTAAGGAAACCTCCCCTTGGATTTATATCCTCACCAGAGCCCATCTTCAAAATCCTCTTGTTGAACTCCGTTCTCTGGTGATAGCCCATCTGTCCACTTTGGGGCACGCTCCACATCATCGCTGCCGGATGCCATGGACCAAGAGTTCCGGCGGTTCTTCTTCCCTTTCTCGTTTTCCTTGGCAAGTGCTTTACTCCCCATTTCCTTACTGGGCTTTGAAAACCTTTACCCTTGGTTACACCGAAAACATCTATTAACTCTCCCTCTTGAAATACCTCATTTATTCTGATTTCCTTTCCAAGCTTCTCTTTGGCGTAGGCAATAGCTTTATCCAAGCTTCCCGAGACGAAATACTCCATTACTTCAGGCTTTTTCTTTGGTACAGATGCAAGTCTTGGCTGAGTATGAACTATAAGTCTAATTTGCTCTGCTTTATCCAAAAGCCCATCTAATTTATCTAAGGAATGCTCAAATTTCTTTGGTATGGTAAATACTCTTCTTAAATCTTCACTTATCTCTTGACTCCATATTTCGCCAAGAGTTTTTAATCCATAAGCGGTTTTGCCATAAACTCTAATTCCGCAAACTTTTAATGGAGGAGTTTCGAGCACTGTTGCTGGTACCACTATCTCCTCACCATGAGTTAAGCTATTTGGTGTATCATCTATTATTACAACATGCGTTAAACCAGCCTTATAGCCAGCAAATCCCTGCATTCTAACCCTATCTTCCTTGACCCATGACCTAATCCTTGGTATGGGCGACCTTGCCCTCTTTCTTGGACTATATGCAAGCGAACCTCTTTTTGGATGCGATGTCTTTGCCATAACTAAAACCTCTTCCTCTGAGAAATCAAAGATTTCTCATTCTAATATTTAACTATTTCGTTCAACATTTTGCAAGCTTTACATATCTCTTGGGATGTGGGCTCTCCACAGAGCTTACACCTTTTAAGCTTTGCTCGCGGATATTCTCTTATTAGGGGCAGGATTTTTTCATATCCTCTTAATATAGAGAATCTTATTCCTGGATTATCTTTTTCAAGCTCATTTATAAAGTTTCTTATTCTCAACCTAAAAGCTTGTTTTCTGTAGGGACATTCCTCAAGGCTTACTGGAAGTTTATTAACGATTGCAAACAATGCTACTTCCTCTTCTGGCATCTCCATTAAAGGTCTGACCTTTGGTATAAATTGCTCATATTTTAATGGAGAGAAAAGCCTTATAAGCCTCTCTATATCTCCTCTGATGTAATTCATCAATATTGCCTGAGCAACGTCATCAAGATTATGTCCCGTGGCAAGTTTACTTAACTTTAGCTCTCTTGCCCTTTGATTTAGTAACCTTCTCCTGAAAACTCCACAATAAGAGCATTTTGGGCCTGGCATTTCATCAAGAGTTTTGCCAAACTCTTCTTTAAATGGGACTATGAAATGTTCTACTCCCAAGCTTCTGCAAAGTTCCTTTGCCAGTTTGAGGGTTCTCTCCCTGTAATTCTTTATGCCTTCGTCAATGGATATGGCTTTAATCTCTATTTTAAATTCCTTACGGAATTTATTTAGCAGGTAAAGTGCAACGGCACTATCTTTGCCTCCAGATAAAGCAACTCCTACCCTATCATTGCTTTTAAGCATTTTTTTGTTTATAATGGTCTTCTTTACTTTATTTTCAAAATATTCTATAAAATGCTCCTCACAGAATTTCTGTCCACTATACCTTCTAAAGTATATAGCCTTTTTTCCACATTTACATAACATTAACTTATCTCTCTTTATTTAACGGTTGAAATAAAAAAAGAAACTAAAGCAAGCTCTCTATCCTCCCCTCTGCTTTATCATTAACATCTACAAATATCACCTTTGGCTTTGGCGGATACTCAAAGCTCTTGAGGTATTCTTCCACCGCCTCGGGCACTTCCTCACCCTTAACGTAAATTAAAGGAGCTTTGTATAAATAAGCTATGTAGGCTGCTTTTTCATCGCTATTCCAGTCTGCTATTACGATGTATTTTGGATCTCTTATTTGCTTAGCAAGCTCTACGCTGGTTTCTATTCTTGTTTCTCCCCATATCCTCGTTACTCTTTCTTTTGCCAGTTTTTTAAGTTCTTCTTCTACTTGCTTGCTCACTGCTTTTTCGCCGCCTATGATTATTATCTCTCTCGGGCTTAGTTTCTCCAGAGCTTCCTTAGTAACCCCTGGTAACTCCTCGGGCTTTGTTAGTAGGATTGGTATGCCATTTGCTTTTGCGAAGGCTAAGGCTGAGTAGCTATCTACTTCCAGGTCTCCTCTTGCTATGATTAGCTT
>CBFDVL010000051.1:0-9821 GCA_965613365.1 uncultured archaeon
AATTAAATTTGATTTAAATTTTAGTAAGTAAAAATTTAACATAATCGAGAAAATCAATGTAGAATTATAAGACAAAAATATTATATATACAAATTAATAAAATGTATACACATGGAAGTTACTATTTCGGTAAGAGTTGATAGAAAATTCGCTGAGGAACTGGAGAGATTAGCAAAAATGAAAGGCATAGACAAATCAACTACAATAAGAGAGCTTCTTAAGATAGGATTAAGGGAAGTTAAATTAAGGGAGACTTTAGAGCTACTTAGAGAAGGAAAAACAACTGTCTGGAAAGCCGCTGAAATGTTAGAAATAACATATAGAGAATTACTTGAAGAAATGAAAAAACATAACATAATGTTTCCAATATCAAAAGAGGAACTAATAGATGAACTCAAAGAAATTGGCAGTGAGTAACTCTGGTCCTTTAATTCATCTCTCACAGATAGGAATGCTTAGAATTCTTGAGGTCTATGATTTAGTAATACCTTATGAAGTAAAATATGAAGTTGTAGATAGAGGAAGGGAAAAGGGATATAGTGATGCGTTTTTGATAGAAGAAGCAATAGAAAACAAATTAATTAAGACTATTAAAGTCAATGTTCCAGATGAATTTATTAAATTAGGAAAATTAGCAGGACTTCATAAAGGAGAAATTTCTGGGATTTGTTATGCATACCAGAAAAATGCAATAGCATTATTGGACGATAGCTCAGCAAGATGTTTTGCCAGAAACTTGGGAATCAAAGTAAGAGGGAGTTTGGGTATAATCATAGAGGGATATAAGAGAAAGATACTTAGTTACGAAGAAGCAAGAAAATCTATTGATAAACTTGCAGAAGTAATGTATTTGAGTGCTGAGGTTTATGGAATGGCGATAGAATTTCTAAAATCGCTCAAATCCACCCACAACACATCTGCTCATACTCTTTAATTTTAAGCCCAAGCTCCCGAGCAACGAGCTTTGCCTTGCTCGAAGGCACCGCTAACTTAGTTGCTCCAGCCTTAAGAGCAAACTCATCTATCGCTTCTCTGTAAATTTTTCCAGGTCTCACGCATCCTAAGGCTATATCAATGCTTGGATACATTATTTTAGCTATCGCGATAATTTTGCCTATCTCGATTGGAGAGGGTGGAGAAATACCTTGCATCGCTGTACCTTCGGTAGGAATTAGCACCACAATAACGATGTTATCCAATCGCGAAGATGAGAGCATGCTTAAAGCTTTAAGCTCACCAACAATCTTGCCAAAATGCAACCCAACGATTATGTGCGGCGAAACCTTCCTAATTTTACTTTTATCAATTGCCTTTAAAGCTTCAATGTACTTTTTCGGCGAAAGGTTTATTCCAAATACTTCCTTCGTAGTTCTCTCGCTCCCTACAACATCTATTAATGCGCAGTCTAAGCCAGCTTCACCCAAAAGCTTTGCCTGCCTTTCATTAACCACACCTGTATGAGCGAGTATGGTAAGCGAAGTCTCTTCTTTTACTCTTCTTATCGCTTCTACAAAGCGCTGGAGAGGCACTACTCCTTGCCTTGTGCTACCTCCACTCAGCACTATGCCGGGTATGCCTTTCTCATCGAGCTTTTTACAAACCTCAATAAACTTTTCTTGAGTCTCAGCCTTAAGCATGTGCCTTAAATAATGCCTTTGGCAATGCTTGCAGTTTAGTTCGCATCTCAAACCGGTAATAGAAATAGGAACAAACGCATTTTTATAAAAAGTAACTCTTTTCTCAGCCAAATCTCTTGCTTCTTCAAAGAGCCTTTCATAATCCTGAGAAAAAAGCTTTTTTGCTTCTTGATATGTAATCTCTGGCTTCAAGAATAGTCCTCCAATTGAAGTTTTATCTCCTCGATGTCCCTCTTCGAAGGACGGAAAGGGAAATTGTAAAGCTTTGAGGAAGGACTTTCTGTTGAATATGGACGAGTGCAAGAGGGACAGCCAGTCGTTAAGAAAGGTTTTCCGCTGGCGATAATTTTTTCAAGTTTTTTATCGGAAATTCCAAAATCTTTAATCTTTCCTTCTTCAAAGGAAAAATTAGAAAAGCCAAGCTTTATTAAATAATAAGCCAATTGGATTCTCCTGTAACTCGAGATTTTTGGACGAGGATGATTTTCCAACGGAGTTCCGGGAAGAGGAACAAAAGCAAATAACCCAGCGTTTATATTCATCTCGTGCAGCTTTTTAAGTGTTTTAATCGCTTGTTCTTCGGTTTCTCCAAAGCCTAAGATGATATGCGTTCCTACTTTGCCATTAAAAACTTCAGTAGCTCTCTTTAAGCTTTGCCAATGCTCTTCCCAAGAGTAAAAGGGTTTTATCTCCTCAAAAAGCTCCTTAGTAACAGCATCTAAAGGAATTACAATTCTATCAACTCCAAGCTCCTTTAATTCCTCAAGCTCCTCATAGCTTAAAGGATGCCTTGAGACAGAGACTGGAACCTCGACCTTGGATAATATCTCCTCAACAATATAAACAACATCTTTATGCAAATTTGGATAATTTATTGTTTGCAGGCAAATTCTCAAGAATTTGCCATCTTCGATAGCTTTAACTAAAGCTTCGATAGAAGCTTTGAATGGATAAGCTTTATATAAACCTCTTGCAATTCTCTCGCTGTTTTTATAGCCCTGAGCACAGAATTTGCAATTAGCTAAGCATTTTCCTTCATAGTAGGTTAGAAGATATGCCGTCTTCATTGGCACATTCATTCTTATTCTTTCTAATCCAATTATCTTTGCAGTCCCTACGGAGATTCGGATTTTATCCAAGACTATCACCTTCAAGCAAGGGCAAGGCACAACATGTGCTTTGCCTATAAATCTTAAAGTTTAACCTTTCAGCAAGCCTTTCTACTTTGGGGGTAGGCATAGCTATGCCATCAACTTTATTAATTACAAGCTCTTCTATTAAAGCTCTATCTTCTCCAACCGAATGAGCACATCCAAGAATTATTCTTGTTTTAGGAAACCTTTTTCTTGCTTCTTCTACAATTTTGACTACGCTATTTGGTTTTACTTTTACGTTCTCCATAGGAGTTCCTTTTAACGGCATTAAAGCTATGATTATTATCTCAGTAGGAGCTATGCACGAGATTAAGTCTAAGGAATCAAGTTCGTGACTGAGCTTTCCATAGTAAAGACCTACGCAAACATGGGGTGAAATTACCTTTATTCCCGCTTTTTTAAGCGCTAAAAGTGATTCCTTATACTTTTCTTTTGGAATTTTTATTCCATATATGCTTTCTGTAACTTCTTCACTTGCTACTATATCTAAAGAAACGCCATCCAAGTCAGCTTCTTTAAGGAGCTTTGCGGTATCATAATCTATTATGCCAGTATGGGCAAGAACGATTAGATTAGTTTCTTCTTTTACTCTTCTTATCGCTTCTACAAAGCGATATATAGGAACTCTTGCTTCTCCATCACATCCGCCAGTTAATAACAAACCTCTCGCATTTTTCTTCGAAAAATTTTTTGCAAGTTTTAAAAGCTCTTCGTTACTCTTTGCAGAGTAGAGGTTTTCCAACATTCTTCTGTTGCAATGCTTGCAATTTAAAGCACAGCTTCTGCCAGTAACAGATATAGCTGGAAAGCTATCTCCCGTGTAATAGAAAGTTATTTCCTTCATAAGGCTTTTAAAATCGCCGTGGTTAAATCTTCAGGAGTTAATCCTGGAGATTCTATGTTTTTTTCTTCATAAAAGTTTTTTATGACATTTAATATATCTTTCTCTTCCAATTTTGTGCCTATTAATATTTTTTCAAGATTCTCAAGATCTTCCTCTGGATAAAAGAAAAAATCGCTGGTTATTATTATTTTTTTTATTTTTTTTGCATCGTGGTTAAGGGAAATTCTTATTAGCCCACCTTTTACCTTGTGCATAGCGTGTTTCATGCCCTACCTCCTAAAAATCCATTCTTTGCTTTCATACTTCTTAACGAACTTTTTAGCAAGAGCTTTTTCTTTTTCGCTTAGCTCACCTTCGTAGAACTCTACATTCAAAGCTTTTTGAAAGCCTTTTAGCAGAGCATCTTTGGCTTCTTCCATGCTTACATCTCTTCCCAAAGCTTTTTTTAGGGTTATCATTCTCTCCTCAACAAATTTTATCCCCTTGTCTGCGATTTTTTCCTTAGGAATTTTTAGAACTTTTAGCATTGTTTCCATGTCAAAATCCACGAGAAAAGTACCATGTTGCACTTTAGCACCATGCATGTTTGTTTGAGCATTGCCAGAGATTTTCTTTCCAAAGACTTGCACGTCGTTTACTCCAGTGAAAACTCCCTCTAAACCAAAGATTTTAAGAGCGTTTATTAGCCCTTCGCCAGCCCTTTTAAAGCATGCGCTTGCCGACTTTGGCAAAATTCCAGTCTCCGGTTTTGCAACTATGCTGTAGTAAAGCTCTCGCTCATCAAATAGCACAGCCCCTCCTCCAGAAGGTCTTCTGGTTATTATTAAACCAAGCTCTTCGCAGGCTTTGATGTTAACCTCTTGCTCTACACTCTGAAAATAACCCACATTTACCGTAGGAGGAGAAGCTATCCAGAGCATAAAGGTCGGCTCACCAGTTATAGCTATTGCTTCTTCGGTGGCATGAAGCATTGGTAGGCTAATATAACCAAGGTCAACAAATCTCATTCTCTTCATGGTTAGATTAGAATGCGGCGATCATACCGGGCATCATCTTTTTTACCATGGTAAATACTAGATATGCAATTATCCCCATGGGAATCATAAATTTTAGTCCTTTCTTTGGGTTTCCGTACATCACCACAGACATCATCATTGCAGCACTACATGCTTGACCGACGACATAGATAGTTAGCCCGGTTATTACCATGTTGATGTCGTGCATCATCTCTTTACTGACGATTTGTTCACCTCCCCCACCAGTTGCCATTATTGTTGGCAATGATGCTACAACGCCCATAACAAAAGGTGCAGCCATCAAAGACGCCATAGCTAAGAAGGAAATTTGCTGCCCGGTCAAAGCCTTTCTTTCTCTTTGAACAGCCCTCACCGCTCTCAAGTCGTCTGCAACCTCATCTAAGACTTCTGGAACAGATCCACCAGCCTCTATACCTTCAAGAAGTAGTGTTATAGCGCGTTTAATCTCTGCCGAGCCGCTCCTCTTTGCAAAGCCAAGTAATGCTTCTTTAAGAGATCTTCCTTTCCTTATTTCTACTATAACTCTTGCGAATTCCTCTGAAAGTGGACCATATTCAGCCTCTGCAATCTCATGAATAACGCTTTCAAGTACCAAACCGCTTCTTATTGCTACAGCCATTTGATGCAAGGCATCTGGTAAAGCCTCCTCTATTTTACTTCTTCTTTTATCTGCCTGGACCTTTGGTATTACATACATTAACAATTGTGAGCCTAGAAAGAGAACAATTCCTACAGGCAGGGAAATAAGAAGGCTTCCTATGATAAATGCGAATATTCCCAGAGTTAAGAAAATCCCTACCCATTCGCTTGCAGAGAATGTGATGTTTGCACTAGTAAGGAGAAGCTCTATTTTTGGTAAAATCCTTTTTGGAACTAAAAATGAAGGAACTCTAAATTTTTTCAATAAATTTCTTAACTTCTCCATTTTATCACCTAGACCTTTGGTTCGAATCTCTTAATCATGAATGCCATATAGAATGAGACAAAGAGGAATAAAAGATAAAGTATCATCATCATTAAGGGAGGAACTATCATATTTTTTGTAGCTATGGACATCGCTATTATCAAAATCGTGATTAGCACGGGTGCAACGACTACGATGAACATATACATTAGAGAAAAGGTGTTTAATGTCTGGATAAAGTCCTTAAGCTTCATTCTCATTTCAGTTGCGGTTTCTTCGGCTATCATCTTGAGCGTTTTAGCCAGATTTCCTCCAGTTTTTAGAGTTGAGATTATTTGACGAGTAGCTTTTTTCATACCAGGTGAATCTACTCTAAGGTTCATTCTTTCTAGAGCTTCCTCAAGAGTTGCGCCTCTTTCGATTTCGTGTATAGCTCTTCTGAATTCTTCTGAGAGCACGCCATAATCGCTTGCCGCCACTGAACGCATGGTTTCAAGAAGTCCTGAGCCTGCAGTAAGCTGAGTTGCCATGTGTCTTAAAGCAAATGGGAGCTCCCTACTAAAGGCTTCTGACCTTTTTTTAACCTTAGATTTTGGGTATATTTTTGCAAATACCAGAACAAAGCCAAAGATAGGGAAACCAAGTACAAAGCCTAATAAGCCCCAAGATAGACCAAGCAGTTTTCCCAGTAAAATACTGAAGAGCAGTCCGCTACCAACACCGGCTATGAAGGCAATACCTACAGCAAGGGCTGCATATCTTGATGCCGGCATTAATATGTTAGCCCTGTAAAGGTCTTCCTGTATATTTTTAAACATGCCTCTTGCTGAGAATCCAGAGAAGGGCTCTGATATTATATTTATCAGTCTAACCTTAAATGGGACTTTGAGTTCCTCTCTTTCCAAGGGCAACGCATCTATTTCTTCCATCTCCTCTCTTTTCTCTTCAACTGGTAAAGCAACGGCTTCTCTGAGTTTTTCTAATCTTTCTTCTATTTCTCTTATTTTTTCTCCTTTTTTCTTCTTTTTTCTTTCTAATAAAGTTTTTGCAGCTTCTTCCTGCTCATTTAGAGCTAAAGAAATTTCTTTGGCTCTTTTGTAGGCGAGTTCAGCCTTAGATAAGGTCATTTCTCCTATTTTATCTATTAATCTTACTATAACATTAGCCATTATCCTGCCCCTCTATCTCGCTTAATAACTTCTCTCTACTTGAATAGTATCTATTTATTATTTCGGAAACGTTTCTAATATTATTTTCAACCATCCAAATTAAAATTCTTTCCCTTGATTTTATCTCTTTTTCCAGCTCTTCCAAGCTCCAGCCCTTTAATTCGGCAAGTTTCTCCTTAATTTTGCTACAGTTGGCTTCCTTTAGGCTGTCGGATTTGGGCTCCCACTTATATAGCATGTTTAAATCTATTTCAATTTCTCCATTTTCCTCTATTTCGATTATCTCGGCAATTTCGGTTATCCTTCTGATCACCCTGTCTCCTTTGTAAATCTTGTTCTGCATTATTATCAGGTCAAGGGCGGGGATCATGATTTTCGGCACGTTCATTGGCGGATTTGTAAGCCTTATGATGGTTTCCTTCGCGCTGTTTGCATGCAGCGTTCCCATGCAGCCGTCGTGGCCGGTGTTCATCGCGGTGAAGAGCGTTCTCGCCTCTTCTCCTCTAACTTCGCCGACTATAACCCTGTCCGGCCTCATCCTCAGGGTTGCCCTCAGCAGGTCGTCGAGGGACACTTCGCTACCCGATCCAAAGGATTCGAGGTGGATGCGGTGGTCGTGCATCAGAATGAGCTCGTGCACATCCTCTATCGTCACGATCCTCCTGTCCCTCTCTATGAAATGAGTCAGGGCGTTGAGGAAGGTCGTTTTCCCTGTGGCGGTGCCTCCCACCACTAAGATGTTCGCGGGCCTGACCCCCAGCCCCTCTACGCAGAGCCAGAGGTATGCCGCCGCCGTGCTGTTCAGCGTGCCGAAGCTTATCAGATCGAGCATGGAGAAGCTTCTCTTTCTGAACCTCCTCACGGTTATGTTCGAGCCTTCCGGAGCAACCGCCGAGAGCACCGCCTCGACCCTGTCCCCGTTCGGAAGGCACATCTCCAGTATTGGATTCTTCTCACCGACCTCCATCTTCTTGAGAGCCGCCATCTCCCTGATAATGCTCACTATCTCCCCCTCCGTCAGCGTCACATCCGTTTGAATCATCTTCCCTCCTTTGAATATGTAGACAGGCTTTTCACCGCCTATCACCATTATCTCCTCGATATCCTCGTCTCTCCAGAGGTCAAAGAAGCCTTTCAGTCCCGAGGTTTCGTCTTTCCTTCTTTTAATTTTCAGGAAATTCAAAAAATTGTCATACTCCCCAGCTTTTTCGGTTTTTCCCTCTTCTTTTTCTTTCATCAGCATTCTTCTCGGTTAATACAGATCAAACAATGAAAACCATCGCTCTAATCAATCCACTATTTTACATGGTAGATGGTTTAAGAGGTAGCTTTATAGGTGTGGAGAATAGTGTAATGCCTTTGTCTGTGGATTTAGTCGTTGTATTTATAATTTGCATTACAATGATGGGACTTGGAAGCTACTCATTCAGCAAGAGCGAGGTTTAGGAATAGCATTGTTAGAATAAAAATAATTGCAATGAACATTAAAGCAATGGCAATCTTCCAGTTTGAACCAAAAACAATTGGAATCGGACCTATTAAAATCACTCCCCCTCCTTCAAAGAATCTTTTCTTCTCGGGTTTCTCATAAACTGGTTCTTCTAAAGGTATATCCTCTATAACAGGTGGTGTCTCCTCTATTTCTTTTAAACCACCTAGGAAGAATAGGAAGAAAGCTGCAAATAATAGTAGGAATCCCATAAATGCATAGAAACCACTTCCAATTAGAAAAGGTATAATGAAGAATACACCTATTTTCACTTCACCAGTTGATACACCGTATGCAACCGCTATTACTCCTAATATAAAACAAGTTAGTGAGAGTAAACGGAGGGAATTCATCTTCTATTCCTCCATACAATTCTGAAAGGTTTTAACCATATTCAGTATAGAACAAGCAATTGTTACTGGTCCAACACCACCTGGTACAGGTGTGATCATGCTTACTTTATTTTTAACACTATCGAAATCAACATCTCCTTTTATACCATCAGAGGTTTTAGTTATACCTACATCTATTACGATTGCATCTTTTTTGATATGGCCCTCTGTAATTAAACCTGCTACACCTGTAGCTGTTATAATGATATCAGCATCAAGAGTATACTGTTTCAAATTCTTGGTATAAACATGACATACTGTTACTGTGGCATTTCTATTAAGCAAGAGTATAGAAAGTGGTTTTCCAACGATAATACTATGGTTGATAATTACAACGTTAGTACCTTCAAGTTTTACTTTCATATATTCTAGGATTTTTAATACTGCCAGTGGAGTACATGGTATAATATTCTCCTCGCCCATCATTAATCTACCAAGGTTATATTGTGTTAAACCTTCTACATCCTTCTTTGGATCAATTCGTGATAATAGATTGTACATTGAAAGATGCTTTGGTATGGGTTGTTGTAACATGATTCCATGGATGTCCCGATCACTATTTAGATTATCAATAACTTCGACTATCTCTTTTTCAGATATCTCTTCTGGAAATCTGTAGTGCTTAGATTTTATGCCGACTTCGGAGGATGCTTTATCTCTCAACTTGAGATAGAGCTCTGACTCTTTGTTATCACCGATAATTATAGTGGCTATGGTTGGAGTTAATCCGTATCTAGATTCAAGCTCTTTTATCTCTGATGATATTTCTTTTTTTATCTCGTTAGCTATTTTTCTGCCATCTACAATCAATGTCATAGCTCTACAGATGGATGATACCTATAATAGTTAAAAAACTATGGTTTTTAGAATCCGGCAAAGAAACTTGTTACAGAATTCTAATAAACATCTCTTCTAAAAAGACTCACATCTTTTTCCCTATCGCATAGAACTGCGGAAAGAAGTTCAACTCTATACCTTCATCAAGTGATTTTAGATATTCATACTCCCACTGATCTATCTCCTCATCACTTAGACCAGCCTCTCTCAGTACTTTGACATAATAGTCTCTGGAATGAAGATAATAGGCTTTATCCTCCTCGCAGTTCCATATTCTGCTATTGCCTATGCCAATCTCTGTTTTCAGACCAGCACGAACGAAAAGCATGCGGAGCTTTCTTCCAATATGAGGATCTCC
>CBFDVL010000052.1:0-9605 GCA_965613365.1 uncultured archaeon
CAGATAGGCGGCTTTTGGGGAACCGAGCTTAAAAAAGCAGGATTCGATGGCATTATAATTGAAGGAAAGGCAGGGGAGCTTGTTTATCTTGTAATAAAAAACGGAAAGGCTGAGATTAAGGTCTGCGAGAATCTCAGAGGTCTTACGACCTCTGAAACAATAAAAAAGATAAGAAAAGCTGAAAATTGCAAAATGCGTGTTCTTGCAATAGGGCTTGCTGGAGAAAACCTCGTAAGATATGCTTGCATAGTTGATGATGAAGGAAGAGCCTTGGGTAGGGGTGGCCTAGGAGCTGTAATGGGGAGTAAAAATCTAAAAGCCATAGCTGTTAATGGTAATAAAAGAATAAAGCCTGCTAACGAGTTTGCCTTTAAAAAAGCGAGCAAAGAATTTGTAGAAATTCTCAAGGGTCATCCAATTACTGGAGATGCCTTGGGAAGATATGGAACTCTTGTATTAATGAACCCCGTAAACAAACACGGAGTTTTGCCGGTTAAAAACTTTAGAGAGGGTGTTTTTGAAGAGGTAAATAAGCTTAGTGGAGAAAGCATGCGAAAATATCTTGTTAAAAAGAAAGGCTGTGCCCTTTGTCCAATTCAGTGCGGTAGAATAATGAACATAGAGGGAGTAATTACAGTTAACCTTGAGTATGAGACCGCATGGGCTTTAGGAGTTAATTGTTTTATCTCAGAACCCAAAATTATCGCAAAAGCCAATAACCTATGCAACGAACTTGGACTTGATACCATCTCCATGGGCAACTGCATTGCATTTATAATGGAATGTTCTGAGAAAGGGTTAATAAAAGAGAAAATAGACTTTGGAGACGGAAACGCATTGCTAAGACTAATAGAGGCAACCGCCAAAAGAGAAGGATTGGGAGATCTTCTTGCAGAGGGCACAAGAAGGATGAGCGAAAAAATAAAAGATAGCAAAGCCTTTGCCATAAATGTGAAGGGCTTAGAGCTTCCTGCTTATGATCCAAGAGGAGTTAAAGGTCAAGCTTTAGCCTATGTCACAAGCAATAGAGGGGGCTGTCACCTAAGAGCTTATCTAATTCCAGAGGAAGTTCTTTCCTTGCCCGAATATCTAAACAACCTTGAAACTGAAGGTAAAGCAAGAATGGTTAGGGAGATAGAAGATATATTTGCTGTTCTCGACTCATTATGCACGTGCAAATTCACTACGCTTGCAGCTTTTTCGACCTTTGACTTTGAGGCTGAGGTCTATGCAAAGCTTTTAACTACTGCTACTGGCTTTTACTTTGACGAAAAGGAGCTTAAAAAGGCTGGAGAGAGAATTTATAACCTTGAGAGGCTTTTTAATGTAAGAGAAGGCTTTGACTCTTCGCATGATAGACTGCCGGAAAGATTCAAAGAGGCTTTGATTAAAGGTCCCGCCGAAGGTGAGAAAGAAAACGTTGAGGAAATGCTCTACGAGTACTACAAGCTGAGAGGATGGAGTTCGAGAGGAATACCTGAGGAGAAGAAAATTAAGGAGCTTGGCTTAGATATACCAGAAGTTTATCCAAAGCTTCAGGTAGCATTAGACTTCAGAAGTTTAAGAGATGCTATAGAATGTGCTAAAGCGGTAGCGAAGGGAGGGGCAGATTGGCTTGAGGTCGGCACGCCTTTAATAAAAAGCGAAGGCATGCGAGCGGTAAGAGAAATAAGAAAGCTATTTCCAGAGAAAATTATCATCGCCGATTTAAAAACAATGGATACCGGCTTTTTAGAAGTAGAGATGGCCGCTTTAGCAGGCGCAGACATAGTTGGCATAGCTGGAGCTGCAAGCGATGCTACAATCTTAGACGCTTTAGGAGCAGGGAGAAAATACAATGTTAAAATAATGGCAGATTTGATAAACGTTAAGGATGTAGTAAAGAGAGCCAAGGAGCTTGAAAAGCTTGGAGTCGATTACCTCGAGTTTCACATTTCCATAGATGAGCAACTTAGGTCTGGAGATGAAAAGATACCTTTCCCCCTGGTTAAAAAGGTTGTGGAGAATGTTGGCATACCTGTAGCTGTCGCGGGAGGTCTAAGAGCAGATACCGTAGCATTAGCAGTAAAATCCGGTGCAAAAATCGTGGTTGTGGGAGGAGCAATAACGAGGTCAGCAAATCCTGAGAATGCTACTCGGAGAATACTTCGGGCTATTGGGAGAATGTGACCTCCTCCCGCCAATGAATTGGCGGGCATCCTTCTTGGAGGGAGGTTGTGTGTTCAGAGACTTCTTCAGCCTCATCATCCACACTTCGGGCTGGGTCACAACAGCCCCCGCCATTCTCAGCATCTGCTTCACATGGCACAGGTTTTCCAATCCTTTTAGTAGGATATTTGCACTACCTCCTACATCTCTATCTGCTTCAAAACCGCATTCTTTGCACTTGAAATATCTGTCTTTTACAATTACCTTCTTTGAACCACATACTGGGCATCTATGAGTTGTCCACTTTTCTCCTATCAACTTTCTATCTCCACCAGTTTCTCTTACTTTTTGCAGTATCATTTCTCCAAATTCTTTAAATGCCCATCTGTGTATCATTTTCCTTAACTTCCTCTTGCCATTTCCCTTTTCATTATTCTCTCTTATCCACTTTGGATAGCCTATGAACACATAGGTGTCTCTGTCTTTGAACTCCTTTGCTATCTCTCCTGCCATCTTTCTCCTTATATCCTGCAATAGATTTCTTCTTTTATTTCTCAATTTCTTCAACGCTTTTATCTTTTCTATTCTCTGCAATTTCGCAATCCTGTTATTCAATCTTTTCAATTTCAGATAATGCGGCTTCCATTTCTCATCCTTCATAATGAGGATAACACGGTTATCCTCTCCAACTTTGCTTATTACTGCCGGTCTCTTTATTCCCAAATCTATACCTGCCACATTCTTTATCTTTATCTTTATCTTTATATCCTTCTCCTTCTTTACAACTACATGCACTTCCCACCTCTTCAAACGATAATTGTAAATTATCTGAAAGCTCCTAATATCCCATCCCTTCAGGTACTTCTCTGCATAAGGATATGTCTGCAATGGAATGTCTATCCTCTCCCCCTTATGCAATGTACTTATCTTTGCCCATGCCTTGAATTTTTTGCTGTTCCTTGAAAAATCTATCTTACCAATTCTTATGTCAAAAAATATCGGTTGCTTCTTATCCACTCTTGGTGTGCTTGGCTCTCTCTCCTTCAACCTGTATAATTTTCTCTTCCATTTCTTGTTATTTGGATTCTTCGCCAGTTTCTCTTCCAACTTCTTTACTCTCTTCTCCCACTCTCTATGCAACTTTTTATAACTCTTATACATCCACAATGCCCTATCCCTTGCACATTGTATGAACGCTGATGGCAAGCCCGTCTTCTCCCTTATCTCCCTCTGATATTTGTTTGCATCCGATAACTTTGTTATGTCTTCCTCTATAACCTTCTCCAGATAAAGCATGACACCATAAGTTACCCTACTTGAAATCCTGTTGATTATATTCAACTTTCTATTGGTTATTTCCTCTGCAATAGGTATCTTAATTGTCTTCAGTATCTCCACTATCTTTCACCTTTTGCATAGCAATATATTTCTCCACAACTTCTTTGGTTATGTCCCCAATGGTTCCAACATAATATGATGGATTCCACAGATGCCCTCTCCATAACTGATTTCTTAATTCTGGAAATTTTGTGAATAATTTTCTTGCACTTCCACCTTTGAATATCTTTACTATTTTTGATGGTGAATACTTTGGATGTGCAGATACAAATAAATGCACATGGTCAGGCATAACTTCTTGCTCTATCAACTCAATATCATTATTCAATGCTATCTCTTCATTTATCTTTTTTAATGCCTCTCCTACCTCTCCGGTAAGAACCTTCTTTCTGTATTTTGTTGAATAAACAATATGGTAATTGATATTATACACGCAACCAGGAGTAGATTTCCAATGTTTTTTCTTCATAATGGTTATCATAATGCATTCGTGATATATAACTATTTCTCTTTTTATAAGACCCACCCACCACCCCTTCTGTATCCCTACTTTAAAAAGGAGGGGATTAGAAGCAACTTACTCCTAAATCATAGAAAGGAGAAGTATTTAAGCGGAACAATATTATTCACAGAAGATTTTGAAGATTCTATTTTTATTCCAAATATATGCTGGTAAAACATCTAAATTAAGCTATGAAGAATTAGAACAGTTAGATATTACTATAATTACTATAATAAAATTATAGAGTTCTTATAAAATTATGCCTTCAATTATGATAACAATTCTTCTCTCTATTCCACAACTCCCGTCGCCTTTGCTATTTTGCTTGCCCGTCTTTCGTTCAGCCCGCCTATATGCTCTATTATTGTGTACCTCCACGGTCTAATCTTCTTTGTTTCTACGAGAGCCTTTATTATGTATTTTTCTTCTATACCAAGTTCCTCTGCATTGGTAGGAGCACCTATTTTCCTTAGAGTATCCCTTACTACTCTCCAATCATCGCCATGAAGATACATCATCATTATTGCACCAACTCCGCACTGCTCTCCATGTAATGCTGGCTCGGGAGCGAGCATATCCAAAGCATGGCTAAACTTATGCTCACTCCCACTACCCGGGCGAGAACTTCCTGCGATACTCATCGCCACTCCAGATGAGATTAAGGCTTTGACAACTTTTTTTATGCCTTTTTCATCAATTTTTCTTATCTCATCTACTGAGTTTTTTATCATCTTTGCACCCATTAGAGATAAAGCGCAGGCATACTCGCTTATTTCTTCGCCATTAACTCTATGAGATAGCTTCCAGTCTTTCACGGCGGTAATTTTAGCTATTATATCGCCGCATCCGCTTGCGGTCAACCTATAGGGGGAAGAGGCTATTATGCTTAAATCCGCTACTACGCCAAGAGGAGGAATAGCTTCAACAGAAATAGAACCCTTATCGTGCTTTATGCTTGCGCGAGAAGAAGCTATACCATCATGGGAAGCACAGGTTGGAATACTTATAAATTCCAAGGAGCATTCCTTAGAAGCAAGCTTGGCAACGTCTATTACTTTACCTCCTCCAACCCCGACGATAAAATCATGCTTCTTTTTTGCAATGATTTCCTTTACTCTCTCTACTTCTTGCATAGAAGGAAAGCTTATGGTTATTACTTCAACATCTCTTTTTTCTGAAAGAATATCGCAAACCTTTTTACCAGCGATTTTGTAAGTTTTTTCCCCGGTAACTACCAAAGCCCTACCCAAAAGCTTTAAATCATCGCAGAGGAAGTTAATTTGGTTAATGGCATCTTTACCCACAAGCACAACTCTGGGAAGCTTCATAAACTTGGATTGCATGCATTAGATATCTTAAAACGAGAATAAAAAAGGTTTTGGAAATGGCTTTGTACAAACCGATAGATTACGTGATTGCAGTAGCCATACTTATTGTTTTGTTTTGCATGGCAAAACAGTTATTCAAAGCTATCAAGATTGACAGAAGCTTTGTGATAGCTATTTTTCCGGTGATGCTTTTTGGGATCTTTCTTAGAGTTATGGTGGATGCTGGATTTTTTGAGAAAAATAAGCTGTGGAATGTTACTCCTGGAGTATATGTTTTATCCTTCGCCTTCGGTCTGGCTTTGATATTTCTTGGTTTATTCGTTCAGAGAAAGTTTGGAATCGAGTATTATAAAGTTGTGGCTATAATTGCTTCGCCTATCTCAATTTTTTTAGCCTTTAAACTTTATCAAGCGATGCTTCATCCCCTGAGAATGTTCTATCCAATAAGCTTGGCTGTTTTCTTAACAACCTTGGTTTATCCCCTAAGCACTGTTGAAAAAATGAAATTTATAAAAAGAAAGGAAAACCTTTTAATAATATTTTCCCAAATGTTAGATGGTTCGGGAACATTCATAGGCATAAATTACTATGGCTTCGGAGAGGAACACATACTAACAGAGTATCTTATAAATATAGCTGGAACATCACTAATAATAATTCCGGTGAAACTCATAATAATATTGCTCGCGTTATACATATTAGAGAAAGAAGACGAAGAGAGTAAAATCATAAAAGTTGTGCTGTTCATATTGGGCTTTGGTCCCGGGCTGAGAAACTCGCTCGTACTCACTCTTGCATAGCTCCGCTACGCAAAACCGAAGGTGATTTAAAATGAAGTTCAGCGAATGGTATAACGATATAATAGAGAAAGCAGAAATCTTGGATGTGAGATATCCTGTAAAAGGACTGTATGTATGGTATCCTTATGGATTTAAGATTAGAGAGCATGTTATGGAGATTATTCGTAAGCTTTTGGACGAAAAAGGGCATGAAGAAGTGCTTTTTCCCTTGCTAATACCCGAGCACGAGTTTAGAAAGGAAGCAAAGCATATCAAGG
Organism: uncultured archaeon; assembly: GCA_965613365.1. Classification (GTDB taxonomy): domain Archaea; phylum Hydrothermarchaeota; class Hydrothermarchaeia; order Hydrothermarchaeales; family CAZSVW01; genus CBFDVL01. The sequence goes on from CBFDVL010000052.1 coordinate 6,374, forward strand.
GTTTTGAGGACGAGGTTTACTGGGTGACCCATGGCGGTTTAGAACCACTGGAAGTAAAGCTCGCCTTAAGACCTACCTCTGAAACTGCCATGTATCCGATTTTTAAGCTCTGGATTCGCTCCCACGCAGACATGCCTCTTAAAGTTTACCAGATTGTAAACACTTTTAGATACGAGACAAAACACACAAGACCGCTTATAAGGTTGAGAGAGATCACCACCTTTAAGGAAGCCCACACCGCACATGCAACTTGGGAAGATGCCGAGCATCAAGTTAAAGAAGCGATAGAAATCTACAAAAAATTCTTTGATACTCTAGGAATACCATATATGATAAGCAGAAGACCCGACTGGGATAAGTTTCCAGGTGCAGAATATACGATGGCTTTTGATACAATTTTTCCCGATGGAAGAACTTTACAAATAGGCACTGTGCATAATCTTGGGCAGAACTTTTCAAAAACCTTTGAGATAACCTTTGAAAATATAAATGGCGTGCAGGAGTATGCCTATCAGACATGCTATGGAATGTCAGACAGGGTTATAGCTTCCATAATCGCCATTCATGGTGATGAGAAAGGTCTCTGCTTAATGCCTTGCATTGCTCCTATCCAAATAGTTATAATACCAATATGGTTCAAGGGCGTAAAGAAAGAGATAAATAAAGAGGCTGAGAAGATAAAAGAGGAACTTTCTGATTTTAGAGTGCACATAGATTATAGAGAGGTTAGACCAGGTAGCAAATTCTTTGACTGGGAAATAAAGGGCGTGCCTTTGAGAATAGAGGTCGGACCTAAGGATATAGAAAACAATGTAGTTACTGCGGTAAGGAGAGATAATGGTGAAAAAATAAAGCTCGGCAGAGAAAATCTTAAAGCGCAAGTTAAAGAGTTATTAGCCAAGATTTCTGAAGATATGCGAAGTAAAGCTTGGGAGAAATTCAGAAATAGAATAGAGGAAGCGAAGAATATGGAAGAAGCTAAGAAGCTTGCGGGGGAGCGAAAGGTGATAAAAACCTACTGGTGTGGTAAAGAGGAATGTGCAAAGAGCATAGAGGATGAAATAAGCTTAGATATTCTTGGTATTACCGAGGAGGTTAAGGGAAAAACTTGCATATATTGTAAGGGAGAAGCTAAATTCACTGTACACTTAGCCAAAACTTATTAGGGTGAGTAAGGCGTTACCTTCCCCTTTGGAATTATAATTAAAGGTCTTGACTCCTTTAAGGCTCTTGCAATTTTTTCTCTGGCATTCTGATATAGTCTCCAAATCGTCCCGCGAGAAGTCCCCATTTTTTCAGCAGCTTCTTCTTGGCTCAGCTTTTCTATGTCCATCAATACTATAACATTATACTCAGGATAAGTTAATTCAATAGGCTCTGGATTTAAACATGGTCTTGGGATAAATTCTCTTACCTCTGGTAGGGAATGAAGAAAAAGTTCACCAAGAGGCCTTCCTCTACCCTTCCTTACATGCCCCCATCTCCATCTTGGCATAGTTTATAACTCGTGCATAGAATATAAAAATTTTTTCAACGTTATTTTTCTGTGCTATTGCACAGAAATAAAAAAAAGAGGTGATGCCAATGCCATGGGGTGGAAGAGGATATAGGTGGATGTACTACCTAACTGGCTTGCCAGGGTGGATGAGATTTGGATTTAGCCCAGGATGGGGGGGCTTGCCACCTGCTGCACAGTATCTAATACAGACAGGACAAGTACCTCAGTTTGCAAGCTTTCTTCAGGCAAGGGCTCCAGTAATTCCAGCAGCTCCGGGACTTCAGATGAGCAAGGAAGATGAGATAAGAATGCTTGAGGAACAGGCTAAGCTACTTGAAGATCAGCTAAAACAAATAAAGAAGAGATTGGAAGAGTTAGGGGGTAAATAAATGCCAAGGGGCTTTGGAAGAAGAGGAGGCTTTGGAAGAGGAAGAGGATTTGGAGTAGGATTCAGAGGATTTAGGGGCAACCCTTACCCATTTTGCAGGTTCTTTCCATGGCTACCAAGATGGTGGTGGACTGGCATCTATGGACCAATAACTCCATATACTCCATACATCTACCCAACATATCCAGCATACTATCAATACCCACGATATTAAAAAATGTTTTTTAACATTTTTATTGATGAAGAAAAATGCGTAGCATGCAAGGCATGTGAAAGAATCTGTCCTGCAAAAGCTATTTGTGTTAATAAAAAAGCAAGAATTGATTATTTTAAGTGTATAGCATGTTTTGCATGCGCAAATATTTGTAGCAGAAAGGCGATTAAGATAAAGTATGCTTACAGAGTTTGAAAAGCAGGTTCTTGAGACTGTGAAGAAAATTCCTCGTGGAAAAGTTGCAACTTATAAAGAAGTAGCAAAAGCAATAGGAAAACCTTTTGCATATAGAGCTGTGGGAAATGCTCTTGCAAAAAATCCTTATCCTATTAAAATACCATGCCATAGAGTTATAAAATCAGATTTGAGCTTGGGAGGATATTCTCAAGGAAAAGAGAAAAAGAAAAAGCTTCTGGAAGAGGAGAGTATAGAATTCGAGGGAGAAAAGGTTAAGAAAGAGTTTTTATTTAAATTTTAAGATTTTTTAAACTTTATCGCTCTTCGCAAGCTCCCTCAATCGCTCAACGCCGTTTATTTCCCTTATAACCTCAACTACACCTTTGGGAACTAAATGTTCCCAAGGTTCACCATTAATCATCCTCTTTCTTATTTCTGTACCAGAGTATTCTTTGCGATTGAACATTGGCGGAGTTTCAACGACTACTCCAACTTCTTTGAAAAGTCTCTTTACCAAAGTATTTCCTGAGTAAACCTTGTGAAAAGGAGGAGTTAAACTTCTAACATGCGATACCCATAGGGCATTATTATTTATGTCGGGTATTGGTATAATGTAGTAGTTTTTCTCTATTCCATTCTCGAATAAGCTTTTTGTGATCATAGTAAGCCTTTCTCCGGCGGTAAAGGGGTTTTCAAGGCTATGGCTGAGCTGAGCGCTACCTATACCTATAATTATCTCGTCTACCTCTTTGAGAATTTCCTTTATTACATATAGATGACCCTTGTGGAAGGGCTGGAATCTTCCTATGAGCAAGCCCCGCATTTAATCACCTTTTGATATTCAAGATAGGAGTAGATAACGGTATAGATAGAAACTAATAAAACTGGAACAAGGACAAAAAATAATGCATATTTTTGCAATGCAATGCCAGCGAAAGAGATTATTCCCGCGAGC
>CBFDVL010000053.1:0-9446 GCA_965613365.1 uncultured archaeon
CCCATTAGGTTTGAAGCCTTTGCCCTTGCAAATAATGTTTTGGTGGGCTGCGGCTTTGAGGTCAAACTGCAGAGTTCAGATCCGCTGGCACCCTTTGAAGGTAGGGGGCAGGGAGTTGCCTGCTTGTTTTCAACAGAAACAGGAGAGATTCTCAGCAAATTCGGCCTTCCGAGCATCCCGATTTTTGACGGTATCGCTGTGGCCTATGGTAGGATCTACATGAGCTTGCACAACGGAAGCATTGTATGTATCGGGAAGCAAAAATAGCAGAGGTGGTTTATGCAGAAGAAGCTTCCAGCATGGGTATGTATTTTAGTTTTTTCCTTAAATTTCCTTGTGAAAGGAAAAGAAGGCAAAGTGCTTGAAGAATTTATCTTTGAAAAAGCTCGCTTCAAAAGCTGCCATGCCTCTACGATTGTAGAACTTGCGGACGGTACGCTTCTTTGTGCCTGGTTTGGGGGTACCGGCGAAGGGAGGAAGGATGTAGGCATCTGGCTTTCGCGAAAGGAAGGCGGCAGGTGGAGCGCGCCTGTAGAGGTTGCGAACGGCATTCAGTACAGACGCCCCGATGGGTCACTGCATCGCTATCCTTGTTGGAATCCTGTGCTTTTCCAGCCTAAAGGTGGCCCTGTTCTGCTTTTTTACAAATGCGGTCCGAGTCCAAGGTCCTGGTGGGGGATGCTCATGTGCTCAAAAGATAACGGTCATACCTGGTCCGTGCCAAGAAGGCTTCCCGAAGGGATCATAGGGCCGGTCAAGGATAAGCCTATCCAACTGCAAGACGGAACAATTCTCTGCGGTTCAAGTATGGAAGACAGAGGGTGGAGAGTCCACTTTGAAAGAACTTCGGACTTCGGTATCACGTGGGAGAGGACCTATCCTATAAACGATCCCTTGGTCTTCAGTGCCATTCAGCCTACGTTTCTTAGACATGGGGAGATGAAGTTCCAAGCCCTTTGTCGAACTCAGCAAAATGTGATTGCTCAGACTTGGACGGAGGACGGCGGCAGAACTTGGACAAAACTTGAAGCCACCGAACTTCCCAATCCAAATGCGGGAATCGACGCATTGACCTTAACTGATGGAAGGCATTTACTGGTTTACAACCATACGGTCAGAGGAGGAAAAAGCCCATGTGACAGAGAAATGCTCAACGTTGCTCTTAGCTTTGATGGGAAGAAATGGCTTGCTTGCCTTGTTCTGGAAAAAGAGAAAGACTGCGAATTTTCCTATCCCGCTGTGATACAAACTCAAGACGGACTCGTGCATATAACATACACTTGGAAGAGGCTACGTATAAAGCATGTAGTGTTGGATCCTAAGAAGTTTAAACCCAGACCTATTGTGGGAGGCCGATGGCCCGCTGATTAGTTGCAATTTAAAAAGGAAAGCCAGCTGGAAGGATAGCCAGAGCCTTGGTGCAGGAGTGAAGGAGCTATGGAAATTGCTGTTTTCAGTGCAAAGCCCTACGATCGAACCTATTTCGGGGAAGTTAATACTGATTTCGGGCATAATCTGAGATTTTTTGAGCTGCCTTTGGGGCCGGAAACAGCCAGGCTTGCCGAAGGTGCTTCAGCTGTTTGCCCTTTCGTTAACGACGATGTTTCTGCGCCTGTGCTCCGAGAGCTCCATAAGGGCGGTACTCAACTGGTAGCCTTACGCTGCGCCGGATTCAACAATGTAGATCTTAAAGAGGCCGGGCGTTTAGGCATCAAGGTATGCAATGTACCTGCCTACTCTCCTGCATCCGTAGCAGAGTACACCGTAGGGCTCATTCTCAGTCTGAATCGCAAGATCCATAGAGCCTATGCCCGCGTCAGGGAAGGGAATTTTTCCTTAGAGGGACTAATGGGCTTTGAGCTTGCATGCCGGACCGTCGGAGTTGTAGGTACGGGACGAATCGGGAGCCTGACGGCTCTTATTCTTAAAGGATTCAACTGCCGCGTTCTTGCATACGATCCGGTCCGGCGAGAGGATCTTGTTGAAAAAGGAGTGGAATATGTGTCTCTTGAAAAGCTCTTTAGAGAATCCGATATAGTGACGCTTCATTGTCCGCTTACACCGGAAACATACCATTTGATCGACACCGAAGCCCTAGCCATAATGAAACAGAACGTCGTCTTGGTAAATACGAGTAGAGGAGCATTGATCGATACCCGAGCCGTCATAAACGCGTTAAAAAGCGGCAAAATAGGCGCCCTTGGGATCGATGTCTATGAAGAGGAGGCTCACCTTTTTTTCGAAGACCTTTCGGACCAGATTATTCAGGACGATGTTTTTAAATATATTAATTCCGAGTTTGCCAGAATTTTTGGATATCGTAGAGAAGAACTGATGGGCACGAATTATAAAAGGCTTGTAGCTCCAGAGGATTTAGATAGGGTTGTTAAAGGAGTTACCGAAAGACAAAAAGGGAAAGGAAAGCCTACGAGATATAAATTTAAGGCTGTTAGAAAAAACGGAGATATAATCCATGTTGAAGTTTTCTCCACTCCCATAATATATAAGGGCAAACCCGCAATTCAAGGGATGTTAATAGACATCACAAAGAGCGAGATAGAAAAGAGGAATTTCAAAACCCTATGCCACAACATGGGGGACTGTCTTTTTGTAGTTGGTGGGGATTTTAGAATTAAATATGAAAACCGCAGATTCGAAGAGGATTTTGGAAAAGGTATAGGAGATTACTGTTACCATGCTATTTTTGATAGAGAATCTCCATGTGATGATTGCATAATTAAAGAAGCATTAAAAAAAGGAAAAATCGTAAAAAGAGAGATAAAAGCTACAAACAACAGATTTTATGAATGCGTATCCTCTCTTTTTTACCATGATTATGATTCAAAACCCACCGTAATAACCTTAATGCATGATATTACAGAAAAAAAGAAGATTGAAGATTCTGAAAAAGAATGGAGAAATATATTTAATTCCATAGTTGATGGTATTGCTATAATAGATAAAAATTTCAATATAACCAAAATAAATAAAGGCTTTGTTGAACTTTTTGGCTTACCTGAAGAAAAAATCATAGGCAAAAAATGTTATGAAATTATTCATAAAAAGGATTGCCCAGATGAAGGATGTTTATTCTTAAAAGCTATTAAAACCAAGAAAAGCGAACACATGGAGTTTTTCTCTCCAAATATAAGAAAATATCTATCAATAATCTCCTCACCCATATTTAAAAACGGAGAAACAACAAAAACCGTGCATGTTATTAGAGATATTACCGAAAGGAAAAAAGTGGAAATCTCCTTAGAAAGAAGTAAATTAGCCTTTTTCAATATGCTCAAAGACTTACACGAGGCTCACGAGAAGCTTAGAGTAGCATATGAGAAAGTGAAAGAGGCAGACAAGGTTAAAAGTGCTATATTGGCAAATGTAAGTCATGAGCTGAAGACGCCTCTAACAATTGCACTTGGAATGATAGATATAGCCATGGACGAAAAGAATGATGAAGAAAGAAAAAATATGCTTATCAAAGCTAAAAAATCTCTTCTGAGGCAATTAAAAATAATAGAAGACCTGATAGGTCTTGCTCAGATAGAAAAAGGAGAATTCATCCGAACTATAAGTTTTATCAGATTAGATGAGATAATAGAGGAATGTATTAGAGAACTGAAAGAAAAGGCTACGGAAAAGGAAATAAAAATCATAGCCTTGCTAACACCAATAAGAGTAAGTGTAGATAGAGTTGAAATTAAGCATGCAATTTTAAATCTTCTTGATAATGCAATAAAATTCAATAAAAAAGGAGGAAAGATATTAATAACGTTGCGGCGAAAAGAAAAAGATATAGAGGTATGCATTGAGGACACGGGAGTAGGAATAAGCAAAAAACATCTTAAAAAGATTTTTGAACCGTTTTATCAGGTAGACATGAGTATAAGGCGAAAATATGGGGGCACTGGGTTAGGACTTACAATAGCAAAGAGGATAATAGAGCTACATGGCGGTAAAATAAGAGTAGAAAGTAAGGTTAATAAAGGAAGCAAATTCTGCTTTACCTTACCGATTGTAAGGGATTAGTATGTATAAGAAAATTTTTGAAAGAGCAATATATGGCATAGTGGTGACAGATGAAAAAGGAAAGATCATAGATGTAAATGAAAGCTTCTGCAAGCTTTTAGGATACACAAAAGAAGAAATCTTGGGGAGATATACCAAAGAGTTCGGATTAAAAAAATATTTTAAGATGGATAAGAAGATATTAAAACTGCTAAAAGAAAGAGGAGAAATTCCATTATATGAAACCTATGCTAAAAAGAAGGATGGAAGTGTAATACCCTTAGAGATAACCGCTTTTAGAATTAACAATATCTATGTTGGCTTTATAAGAGAAATAAGCAAGATAAAGGAACTTCAAAAAGAATTAATTGCCGAGAGAGCAAGGCTTAACGCCATAATAAAAGCTATGGGAGATGGGCTCTCAATTACAAATAGCAATTATGTCATAGAATTTATGAATGATGTTTTAATTAAGGAGTTTGGTAATAAGATAGGAGAACATTGCTATAAAATATTTCATGCCAGAGATAAACCTTGCTCTGATTGTAGATTGCATGATGTAATTGAAAAAGGAATAACATTAAAAAGAGAGAGAACTTTCAAAAATGGAAAAACGTATATGATAACCTCCACGCCCTTAAAGAATCCTGACGGAAGTGTCTCAAAACTCTCTATTCTTAAAGACGTAACCAAAATGAAGGAAAGATTAAAGGAGCTTGAAGAATTTTATGAAATGGCAGTGGACAGAGAATTAAGAATGATAGAGCTTAAAAAAGAAATCGAGAGACTAAAAGAGGAACTTGCATGCCTCAAAGCCCAAAACCCTTAAAAGGCAAGAAAAAATAGGTTCACAAATAAGTGGAAAGGCTCTACGTTTTGTTTTTGAAATTTCGGAATCAAAAACATGTCTCAAATTTAGAAGGATAAAATATTTAACCTTGTAATACTCAGACATGAAAGTGAGACCATGAATAATATATTAGAGAAGACCTTTGAGTCAATGGTGGATGGCATTGCTATAATGGATTCTAATTATACTATCGTGAAAGCTAACTCCTCTCTTGCCAACCTCCTCGGCAAAACCAAAGAACAACTCATCGGAGAGAAATGCTACAAAGCTATACATGAAAAAGAAGAACCTGTAAAAGAGTGCGTCTTTAAAAAAATCAAAAAATCAAAAAAAAGCGAATCTTTTGAACTCTATGAACCAAGGCTAAAAAAATACTTCTCCATCGTTCAATCACCTATACTTGACGAGAAAGGGGAGATAGAATACGTAATCTCGGTAATAAGGGATATAACAGAAAGCAAAAAGTATGCCGAAGAGATAAGAAAAACCAAAGAACTCTGGGAGAACACCTTCAATTCAATGCGTGACGGTGTTGCACTAATAAATGTTAACTGTGACATAATAAGGGCTAACAAGTCGTTAGGAGAGCTTCTCGGTAAGAAGCCGGAAGAAATAGAGGGAGAGAAATGCTATAAGCTTTTACATAATACCGACAAACCAATAAAAGAATGCTTGCTTAAGAAAACTTTGAAGACAAAAAAGAGCGAGGATTTGGAATATTATGCTAAGCATTTGGATAAGTATATATCTATAAGGGAGTCCCCCGTTTTTGATGATAAGGGAAGACTTGAAATGGTGATTCATGTTGTTAGAGATATTACCAAGAGAAAAAGGGCAGAGGAGGAGTTGAGAAAATATGCAGAAGAGCTAAAAAAGAGCAATGAATTCAAAGAAATATTCTTAGATATTTTGCGACATGATCTCCTAAATCCGGTTTGTATAATCAAAGGGATGGCAAAGGTTGCGTTAAATGAGAAATCGGAAGAAGATATCAGACGTGAGATTAAAACAATAATAAAAAATGCTGAAAAGCTTGAGAAGATAATAGAAGATGCAGCTTTCCTTGGAAAACTTGAGAGTAGGAGAGAACTTGAATTTGAAGAGGTTAACTTAAATGAGTTGATCAGAAAAGTTATTGAAGATTTCTCCAATTCATTCAGTAGAAAGAAAATGAATGTAAAGCTGGAACTCCCTAATAGAGAAGTAATAATACAAGCCAACTCTATAATTAAGGAGATATTTTCAAATCTCATCTCAAATGCTATAAAATATTCGCCTGAAAAAAGTAAAATTACAGTCGGATTAAAGGAAAAAAGAAATAAAAAAGTCCTAATCTATGTAAAAGACGAAGGAATAGGCGTGCCAGATGAGTACAAAAGAGGAATATTCGAAAGATTCAAAAGAATCAAAAAGGAAGGAGTTAAAGGCTCAGGTTTGGGTTTAGCAATAGTTAAACGCCTGGTAGAGCTACATAATGGTAGAGTTTGGGTCGAAGATAACACGCCAAAAGGTAGCATATTCTATGTTGAGCTGCCGAAAAAAGCTAAATAACTATTGCTCCATTGTTATTTGCTTTACTGACTATTAGCCTCACTTCTTCCCTATATTCTTGGACGACAGACTTAATATCTCTTGGATTCTCAACTATACAATAAAAACTTGGTCCAAAGGAACTTAGTCCAACACCATAGCTAACTTCTCTACACTTTTCCATGAGCTTTCTAACTTTTTTAGGCTGAAGACTTACTTCTATCTTCTTAAACCCTATGTTTTGTATTTCGTTTATTCCCTCTCCAAAACTCACGATATCTTCTTCCACTACTGCGGGTAGAATTTTCATAAGAATTAAATGGCTAAGTCTCTGTACTTCCTCTATAGCAATAGGACAGTATTTTTTAAAGATATTTACTTCTCTCTCGCCATAATATTCCTTACCTCTCGGAATCACAACAGCTATTTTCCAGTTTGGAAAATCGCATCTTGCAAGTAAGGGTGCGGGTGAAGCTTTCGAAGCCGAAGAAGGCAAAAAATTTGATTTTTCCTTTGTAGAATGTCCGCCATCAAGAATAAATCCCCCTCCTTCAAAAGCAGCTACTCCTATTCCTGAAGTTCCTCCTCTACCTACGATTCTAGCAAGCTCCCTTATACTATAATCAAAACCAAAAATCTCTGCTATAGCCTTTGCAACAGCCAAAGAGATTTGCGTTCCAGAGCCTAAGCCAACGTGCTGAGGATAATCTTCTTTTATTGTTATTTCTATTTTTCCATCTATATCAAAAGCCTCAATAACCTTTTTCGCTATCATTTCGGCTCTCTCTCTAATACTCTTTCTTCCTCCTTTTACAGTTAACCTCTCGCTTTCCCTTGCTTCAAGAACAATCTTTGGCTCTTTTATAGCTAAGCCGATACCACCATCTACTCTACCAATGCTTGCATTTAGGTCTATCAAACTCATGTGGAGCCTTGAAGGAGTTATTATTTTTAAGCTCATGATCTTCTCACAAAGCAGAGCCTATTATGTCTTGCAAGCTAAGGTCGTGCTTTCTTAAATATTCCTCAATTTCCTTGCAGACTTTTTTAAATATGCTTAAACCATGGAGATATACGCCAGTACCTATCTCTATGGCTTTTGCCCCAGCCATTAGAAACTCCAAGGCATCTTCGCCAGAGGCTATACCCCCACATCCTATTATGTCTATGCTCACTTCGCTTGCTATTTCATAAACGCATCTCAAAGCTATTGGCTTTATGCATCTCCCGCTTAGCCCGCCTGTTTTATTTGCAAGTATCGGTTTCCTAAAGTTTATGTCAATTTTCATTGCTTTTATCGTATTTATGGCTGTAATGCCATTAGCTCCAGCCTCTTCGCAAGCTTTGGCTATTTCAACTATATCTGCTACGCTTGCGGTTAGCTTTGCTATTACTGGCTTGCTTATCTCTTTTCTAACCTCTCTCACCACTTCATAGCTAAGCTCAGCGTCTTGAGCAAATAGCTTGCCTTCAATGTTTGGACAAGAAAGGTTAAGCTCTATCGCGTCAGCATAATCTTGCAAACCCTTTGCAACTTCAGCATATTCTTCTATGCTTCTTCCAAAGACGCTTGCTATCACTGGTATGTCACCTTGCCTTGCTATTTTTATCTCCTCTACAAAAGCTTTATAGCCGGGGTTTGCCAAACCAATAGCATTAATTAAACAATCGCCAAGCTCGATTATCGTAGGGTTTTTATGCCCTTCTCTTGGGGTTTTTCCTATCGACTTAGTAACAACTGCGCCAGCGCCATGCCTTGCTACTCTTTTCAGAGATGCTCCTGTTGAACCGAGTATGCCAGAGGCTAATATAGTTGGATTTCTTAGCTTTAACTTGCAAACATTAGTTGAGAGCATTATTTTTGTTTTTTTATTTTAATCACTTATATTTTTTCCATTCGAAGGGTTTTAAATACCAACTAAATAAAATCTGAAAATAATGAAGAGGGAGCTTTATGAGAAATTGCTTCTTAGAGCCAAGAGAATTTTTTTAAAGGATGCAATTTACGATGCTAAAGATGGTTATTATGATTTAGCCCTACTTAACCTGGAGAAGGCTGTTCAGTTACTTTTGAAGTCCGAACTCTTCAAAAAATCTGGCGATTTTCCAAGAACTTCTGCTGACTTTACTGGAGAAGAAAAATTATTAGAGGATAATATATTGGTTATAGCTCTGCTTGAAGATGCATACTTTGAGTGGGAGATATTTCCTAAGAGAGTACAGTAAGTTAGAATTTGACAAATCCTTGGAGTTTGTCAAAAAGATCCTTAAGCAAAACGACATAAAAGTTTACATCGTTGACAAAAATAACTTCTCTGCCTATAACAAAAAGCTTTACGTAATAGTTTTAGGTGGTCAAGAAGCACCAGAAGGCAGGTGAGATTGTCAAAGGGATACTAACAGAAGAAGAAAAAATCAAGGTAAAGCAAAATAAAGCTTGGATCAAAAAGAAGGGGTATAACAGAATATGTCAAACAGTATACATCCTAGCTGGTAAAAACAGAGGAGAACAGCATAAGTATGGAAGGAGAACAAGGAAGAGATAATGAAAATACTGACATCCTCTCACGCTAAAGCATGAGAAGTTCCTGCTTCTAAGGATTTCATCCTCATCTGCATCCACATTGAGCTTTTACCCTCGGATGCATCGTTTATCCCTAGAAGCAGAGGGCTTGCCACAGCCCTGTTAACGGCTCCCCTTTCAGCGAGCCCTATATTCACACATCCGACCGCATCTCTATGAGCTTCTAACCCGCAGCTTAAGCATTTGAACAATCTCTTTCTCTTTTCAATGTTTTTTGAACCACATCTCGGGCATACCGAGGAAGTATAAGATTCATTTACTTCGGTCACTTTTATGCAGTATTCCTCGGCTTTCCCTTTTATCCTTTTTATCAGATATCTATATCTATGACTCCAGAAGTTGTGTATCATGGAGTTGGCTTTTTTGCACTTTGAGTTGTTGCTTCTAATTCTAATTCTAATGCTTCTGATGCCATTTAAATCTCCAACGACGATTTCTGAAACTCCCTTGTTATAGCAAAGCTCGACAAAT
>CBFDVL010000054.1:0-9379 GCA_965613365.1 uncultured archaeon
ACCACAACCTTAACTAAAACTGAAGTGCTCCTTAGGGGAGCGGGGGCTGCCGTGAACCAGCCCGAACTACCGATGATGAGGCCAATGCCTCGGAAGGTAGAAGCTCCGCCCGTAAGGGCGGAGTAGTTCACCTCAGTCCAAGAACATCAAAGGTAGAATAGACCTTGCCATCTTTTTTGCCGTGAATAAATCTTATCGCTTTAATAGCTCCATTAACAAATGCTTGCCTGCTATGTGTTCTATGCGTTATCTCAAGCCTCTCGCCTTCCCCAGCGAAGAGCACGGTATGTTCGCCAACTATATCTCCAGCTCTAACTGCATGCAAACCAATTATGCCTTTCTTTCTCTCACCTATAAAGCCTTGCCTTCCATAGATTGCGTTTTCCTCAAGGTTTATATTCAAAGCGTTTGCTATTAGTTCTGCTGCTTTTAACGCTGTGCCCGAAGGAGCATCTTTTTTAAACCTGTGATGGGCCTCTATTATCTCTACATCATATTCTTCGCCTAAGATTTTCGCAAGTTGCTCAACTATTTTGAAAAAAACGTTTACCCCAGTAGCCATGTTTGGCGAGAGCACAGCTGAGACATTATTTTCCTTTACAGCGTTTTCTATCTCTGTAATTTGTTCCTTTGTAAATCCAGTAGTGCCTATAACCAAATTAACGTTGTTCTTTGATGCTATTTTCACTGCTCTTAAGCATGGTTCGGGAAATGTAAAATCAACGAGAACCTCAGCTTTGCTTGATTTTAAAACCTCTTCAAGCTCATCGCTCGTTGAGAGTGCAACATCAAGCTTGCCTACTCCCAAAAGCTTGCCTATGTCTTTGCCCCCGTCTTTATCCCCTTCCTTTTCTATCGCAGCTACGAGTAGCATATCTTCTTGCTGAGCTACTGTTCTTATGATATTACTCCCCATTCTTCCCTTTGCTCCAGTTACCGCCACCCTAATCATTTGCTCAACCTCCTAACCTTTCTTTTTAATTCAGATATCTTAAGTTTATATTGCCTTCTTTTCTGGTCGAGCCATATTTTTCTTTGCTTGTATATAAAGAAGTCCACTTCATCCATGTTGTCTGCATAAATAATACGATGATTTTCTAGGATTTCTCCCCTGAGATACCAAGGGCAATAATCATAGATTACTATATCATACCTTGGTTTGTTTAGCTTCAAAATAAAATTGTAAACTTTCTCGGCATCCTTTGGTATTATGCAGATATCTATATCTGAATCTTTTCCAGAGTATCCCTTAATCTGAGAACCAAATACTAAAATAGCCTTTATATATGGCATGATTTCTTTGAAATCGTTTAATATTTGCTTATCCAATCTAAAATCACCTCAGAGAATTTTAAAAGACAGTCAAGGAGATTTTTTATTGATTTGCAAGCTATTTCATCCTCTAACCTATCATAGCCATGTATCAACCTGTTTCTAAGACCGTTAGCTTCCTTTAATTTATCTTTTAGCTCAGAATTTATCACTCCTTTTTCATGTAGGTAATCTATATTTGAATAATCGTCCTGAGCCGAGCTGTTTAGCTTTCTTCTAAGCATCGCACATATATCCATAGCAGCTTCAACAGCTTCTTGAAATTCCTTGTAAATTGCCTTTTTCAAAATTCTATTGGAAATGAACTCTTCAGAAATATTTTCTTTGATAAACTCCACTCTATCAACAATTACCTCGATTTTTTCTTTTATTCTCTTTTCCATGACTATAATATCCCAACTTCCTTCAAAACCTCTACGAGCTTTTTCTTTTTTTCCTCGCTTATCTCACAGAGAGGTAAGCGGTAGCCTCCAGCTTTTAACCCAGCTAAGTTCATCGCTTCCTTTATGGGTATTGGATTCACATCTATGAAAAGAACATCAAATAGCTTAGCAAGTTTTTGGTTTTCTTTCTCCATCTCCCCAAATTTCTTGCTTAATCCCAAGTTAACAAAATCAACCATACGCTTTGGAATGATATTGGAAGCTACGGAGATAACGCCCTTGGCATCGTAGTCTCGCATTAATTTAAAGGTATCACCATCGTTTCCGGAGAGAATGAGAAAATCTTTTCCACAAGCTTCTCTAATCTTTTGCCATACCTCCTCTTTACCAGTTGCTTCCTTTACCCCGACTATGTTAGAATGCTCTTCCTTTAGCTTAGCCATCGTAGCTGGAGCTATCTCGCGAGCGGTCCTTCCAGGTATATTATATAATATGATTGGAAAATCAACGCTTTCTGCGATAGCAGAGAAATGTTTGAAAAGTCCTTCTTGGTTGGGTTTATTGTAATAAGGACAAACCTGCAAGCTTGCATGCGCTCCAACATCTTCAGCAGCCTTTGTAAGTTCTATTGCTTCCCAAGTGGAGTTTGAACCCGTTCCAGCTATAACTATGCTCTTTGCATTTTCTACTGTAACTTCTATAACCTTCTCATGCTCCTCATGGCTTAGCACGGGAGATTCTCCGGTAGTTCCGCATGCAACTATGCCATGGATTTTATTCTCGTCTTGAAATTTTACAAGCTCTATGTATGCTTCCCAATCAATCTCGGGCTTAACACCACTCCCCTTAAAGGGGGTTACAATAGCTGTAAAACAGCCTTCAAACTTCATTTCTACCACCAATCTTAACTAAATGCGTAACATATCCCGCGATTTTATTTTTCATAAATTTTCCTTCTACCTTTACAACTTTGTCTATAATCTCACGGTTCTTCTTGAAATCTGTTGTCAGCATATCTCCGTATTTCTCCACTACTTCCATTGCTATTCTTTTTACTAGGCTTTGCCGAATCCTTCCCAACTTACCACCTCCTTTTTATTTTTGAATTAATAATATTAAAAACTAATGTTAGAACAACTTATAGCTGGAGAAACCTCCGTTAAAAATTTATCTGAAAAGCTCGGATTAAGCGAAAGACAGGTTAGATATGCTTTAAAAAAGCTTGAAGAAGAGAGAAGAATAAGTTATACCTTTTTGCTTGATTATTACTTTTATCCTTTTGAATTCATTATCCTCTT
This sequence comes from uncultured archaeon, assembly GCA_965613365.1. Taxonomy (GTDB): domain Archaea; phylum Hydrothermarchaeota; class Hydrothermarchaeia; order Hydrothermarchaeales; family CAZSVW01; genus CBFDVL01. The sequence continues at coordinate 3,014 of CBFDVL010000054.1, forward strand.
TAAACAAAGAAAGCTAAGAAGCGAATTTATGCATTTAAAAGGAAAAATCGTAGATTTTAACTTATCTAAGTTAAAATTCAAGATAGCAATAGAGGGTTTCTACTTTGGATTGGGAGCCTACCAAGCTCTAATGCATGGATACGCAAACTCAAAAGACGAGCTTAGAGAATTCATGAACTCTTTTTATGATAACAATGAATTTAAGGTTTTTTTCGTTGAAAATGCTATTATTAAAAACTTTATGCCAACAAAACCTTGTGCAGAGCTTCCCAAACTCAAAAATGTGCATAATATACTTTATGAGATAATAAAAAATTCGAGAATGAGCGTGAAAGAAATAGCAAGTAAAGTTAAACTTAAAGAGCATCAAGTTAGGTATATAATAAAAAAGCTCCGTAAAAGTAATATGGGTCGTTACTATATCAAAGTTAATATGGAAGAGTTATATCCTATTGAATTTTTACTTGTTTCTCCTGAGATTATAAAGCTCCCTGAGGAAGTTCTTGTTAAAAATCTCTTCCTTACATCCAATAAGGCTTTACTTCACGGATTTACAAAAGATATTAAAAATCTCTACGAGCTTGTGAAAAGGTTTTCTACAGGTGAAACTATTATTATAGTTGAAAAGCTTATTGAAAACTTTTTGTTCATGGAGGAATATGTATGAGAAGAGACGTTGTCATAATATTGGCTCTGTTGATATTCATAGGGGGAGTCTCCATATTAATAGCCCATTCTATAACAAAACAAAGCATTAGTTATGGCGATAAAGTCGCCATAATACCAATATATGGTGAGATAACGATGGGAGACGGCACACTAAGTAGCAAAGGAGTTACTCCAACCAAACTTAGGAAATATTTTGAGCAAGCTTGCGAAGACTCTTCGATTAAAGCTGTGGTACTGGAGATAAATTCTCCTGGTGGTTCGGTAGTAGCTTCCGAGGAGATTGCAGAGCTTGTTAAAAAATGCAAGAAGGAAAAACCTGTAGTAGCATGGCTCGGAGACATCGCAACCTCTGGAGCATACTACGTGGCTTCCTCCTCAAGCTATATAGTAGCTGATAAGGCTTCAATAACAGGTAGTATAGGAGTAATCTCAATATTCCCTGAATATTCTGGGCTTTTAAAAAAGATAGGAATTAATGTTACAATAATAAAGGCTGGAGAATACAAGGACTTTGCCTCGGGGTTCAGACCTATGAGGGAAGAAGAAAAGGAGATGATGCAAAGCGTGATCATGGAAATATATGAAGAGTTCATAAGAGAAGTTGCAGAAAACAGAAATCTAAGCGAGGAATATATTAAAAAGCTGGCAGAAGGCAAAATATATTCTGGAAAGCAAGCGAAAGAGTTTGGATTGGTAGATGAGGTAGGGAGCAAAGAAAAAGCCATAAAAAAGGCTTGTGAGCTTGCGGGTATAGAAGGAGAACCAGAAGTAATAACCTACTATAAGAGAAGCTTCTTTGAAGAGTTATTGGGAAATAGCTTTGAGAGAATAGGCTATGGAATAGCCAAGGGCTTAATAGAATACAAAGGCGAAATAAAAATAAGTTAACGAACCAAAGGTTCGTTAGAGTAACTACTTCGAAAGTGTTATCTCCATGGCGGAGACATTCATTGTGGTGCCGTCTTCTCTTGTTAAACTCTCAGTACCTATGGTTATGTTCTCTATCTTAACTTCTGGCATGAAGCGATTTCTCACTATTTCTGCTGCATCCACTGCTCTGCTAATAGCCTTGCCCCTCGACTTTATTACAACTTTTTTTGAATTAGAGAGTTGTGTCGTTATAGCCAACACATAGTTCATTACAGGCTTATTGCCTACATATACCACGTTTTCATCTGCCATTTTTGATACCTCCATTTTTTAAAGTTTAGTGATGTTATATATTTAAATATTTTTGTGGAGGTTTTTGCTATGAGGACAAAAATTAATGTAGAGAATGTAGTTGCCTCTACTTCACTTGGACAGAAATTTGATCTGGAGCTTATCACCATGTCTATGGACAGAGTAGAATATGAGCCCGAGCAGTTTCCCGGCTTGGTTTACCATTTAGATGACCCAAAAGCTGCTGCCTTAATTTTCGGCTCAGGCAAAATAGTTTGTACTGGAGCTAAGAGCATAGAAGAAGCTGAGATTGCGATAAAAAGAATAGTAGAGAAAATAAGAGAAGCTGGTATAGATATTAAGCAAGAACCAAAAATTATAGTACAGAACGTTGTTGCTACCGCAAATCTTGGGGTTGAGCTTAACTTAGATGCGATAGCAATAGGCTTAGAAAATACGGAGTATGAGCCCGAGCAGTTTCCCGGCTTGGTTTACAGGATGAAAGATCCAAAAGTTGTGCTTCTGCTTTTCGGCTCAGGCAAAATAGTTTGTACTGGAGCTAAGAGCATAGATGATGCTGAAAGAGCTGCCATAAAGGTAAGGGAAAAGCTTGAGGAGCTGGGATTGATATAAAATGGAGTATGAAAAGCTTTTGGAAAAAGCCTATAATGAACTTCCAGAGACCCTAAAAACTCATGAGAGATTTGTTATACCCCAGATAATCTCCCATATCCAAGGGAAAATTACAATAGTGCAGAATCTCGGAGAGATTGCAAAGCTCATAAATCGTAACCCTGACATGCTTGCAAAATATTTGATAAAAGAACTTGGCACAGCAGGAAGCCATGATTCTCAACATTTAATTCTCAAAGGACAATTCAGAAATTATCAGATTCAGCAGAAATTTGAGGATTTCCTTAGGGAGTATGTTCTTTGTCCAGAGTGCGGAAGACCGGACACGAAGATAATACAAGAAAAAAGGGTGCATATACTAAAATGCGAAGCTTGCGGTTCATGGCATCCACTTGGAAGCATTAAGACCAAAACCGTAAGTAAGCCAGATAAACCAAAGGTTGGGGATGTAGTAACGCTACAGGTAACGCAAACTGGAAGAAAAGGAGACGGAATGGCAAGAATGGGCGAGTATGTAATTTTCATAAATGGTGCAAGAGAAGGGCAAACGGTCAAAGCAAAGATAACTGGAATACAAGGGAATACTATATTCGCAGAAATCATAGAACTTATTAAATGAAAAAAAGCGTAAAACTTTTTATTTTCGGTTTTTTGCTTGGCATTGTACTTAGTTTTATTTTTCCTTCTCTTTATAATCTAATTTTTGGAGCTTTGCAGGAGAGAATGGAAGCTCAAAGTAAGATTGTCAGTAATCCTTTTATTGGTATTCTTTTGAATAATATAACAGCTTCCTTTATCACAGCTTATGGAGGAGTTTTTCTCACAAGATTATTTCTGTTTCTTAAAAGCGACGAAAAAAGCTTAAAATACTCACTTTTTCTTTTTCCTTATTCCGTTCTCTTATTGAACGGCTTTATTCTCGGAGTCTTTTTCAATGCCTTGGGCATTGAAAAATTTATAAGAGGTCTTCTTCCACATGGAGTATTAGAAATTCCAGCTATTCTCCTCTCTGGCTCTATAGGAATTGAAATAGGGGAAAAAAGTTTGAAATATATTGATAATCGTGAAAAATTAAGAGAAAAAATTATTTTTAATGCCAAAAAAAGTATTAAAAATTATTTTATTGTCATTCTCTTGCTTTTAATAGCAGGATTTCTTGAAGTTTCGACTATCTAACCCTAACGCCGGTTTTAATATCTTTGTCTATGGTTATCAAGCTTACTTTGTTGCCTCTTTTGGCAAGAAGAATTTTTATTGGCTCTTCAAGCAATACCGCAATTTTTTTACCTATTGCACTGCTATCAATCTTCTCCTTAATCTCTGCTTCTTTTATCTCCTCGCCTATCTTTATTTTTATTTTGTTCCCATCTATAGCCAAGATTTTACCTATGGTTATTCTGTATTTCTGGAACTCCTTGAAATCTATCTCTTTTCTGAAAAGCTCCTCGTATTTTGTTACTTTACTTGTTATTTTCTTTAACTCTTCTATTCTCTTGTCATCGAGCTTTGGAAATAGTGGTTTAATTTTTCCAATTTTTTGTCCTGTTTTTATCTTTTCTTTACCTATGTCTTCAAAGCTACCAATCTTTGTTCCAAGCTGTTTGCATATCTTTTCTGCGCTCTTTGGTAAAAATACGCTTAGCATTATGGCGATGTCATAGCATAAATTTGCACATACATATACCGTAGTGGAAGCTTTTTCTTTATTTTTCCATGGTTCTTGTTCTTGGAAATACTTGTTTCCTTTATCTGAAAGCTCCAAAAGTTTCTTTAGACCTTCTTTAAGCTTTATATCAAATATTAGTTTCTTTATCTCCTCTGCATATTTTTTGCCGAGAGACAAAACTTCTCTATCTTTATCTGAAAGCTTCGCTTTCGGTATTTCGCCGTTGAAGTTCTTTTTTATGAAGCTTAACGTTCTGTAGATGAAGTTTCCTAAGTTTGCGACAAGCTCTTTATTAACTCTCTCCTGAAACTCGCTCCATCTCCATTCAGTATCGTTAGTCTCCGGAATAAGCAAAGTGAGATAAAATCTCCAGACATCTGAGCTTAGGTTTGTCTTGGGCAAATTCTCGCAGAATATTCCCCATCCCTTTGATTTTGAGATTTTATCTCCTTCATAATTAAGATATTGTAACCCCGCTACGCGATAGGGCAAAAGATACTCTCCATTTGCTAAGAGCATCGCCGGCCAGAAAATCGTGTGAAAGGGTATGTTATCCTTGCCTATGAAATGGTAGATTTTACATTCTTCCTTCCAGAATTTCTTCCATTCCTCTGGCTTTCCTATCTTCTTAGCCCATTCTTTGGTTGAAGAGATGTAGCCGATGGGGGCGTCGAACCACACATAGAAAACTTTATCTTCGTAGCCTTTTAAGGGAACTTTAACTCCCCATTTTATATCTCTGGTAATACATCTCGGTTTTAATCCTTCTTTAATCCAGCCCATTGCCATGTTGTAAACCTGAGGAGACCATATTCCACGTTTGCTTTCTATCCAATCCTTTAATTCTGGTTGAAGCTTATCCAAGTTCAAGAATAAATGCTTGATTTCCTTCATTATTGGCTTACCACCACAAATTACGCATCTCGCATCTATAAGCTCGTCGGGGTTAAGCAAAGCTGAGCATCTCTCGCATTGGTCGCCGCGAGCATTTTCATAACCACACCTTGGACAAGTGCCTTCAACGTATCTATCTGGCAATACCCTATTGCAGTTTTCACAATACGGTAAGCGCAGCTTGCCTTCGCTTATATAGCCATGCTCATATATTTTCATAAAAAATTCCCGCGTTGTCTTATGATGCTCAGGTAAAGAAGTTCTCGAAAAGTTGTCATAGCTTATGTCAAGCCAAGAATATATTTCCTTATGAACCTCGTAGTATTTATCGCATAACTCTTTTGGGGTTACTCCGAGCTTCTCCGCCGCTACTTCTATTGGCGTGCCATGCTCATCACTTCCTCCTATGAAAATTATCTCATGACCAAGCAATCTGCAAAATCTTGCGAAAATATCCGCTGGCAAATGCGAACCTACTATATTGCCTATGTGAGGAACATTATTAACATAAGGTAAAGCACAGGTCACAAGTATTCTTTCTCTATGCATGAGAAAGAAAGTATAAATATCTCTTATTAAAAATTACCGCTATGCATATCGCAGAGTTTCAGGAAGCAATGTTTGAGAAGTTTGGCAGAGAAGATAAAAAGAAGGAAAAGTATTTGCTAATTGCAGCACTTGCAGAGGAAGTAGGAGAGCTTGCAAAGGCTACGCTTAAGAAAACAAAAGAAGAAATCGCTGAAGAGATTGCGGATGTGATATTCGTGGCTATTTGGATAGCAAACTACTACCATATAAAGGTGGAAATAACGTTAAAAGAGAAATACTTAAAAAAGTCAAAGGAAGAAATAGCTAAGAAGTGGTGAGCATAGTATGCTTGAGCTAAGAGTAGGAAAGATTATAGAAGCTCAGGAGATTAAAGGCTCGGACAAGCTTCTTAAGCTAATTGTAGATATTGGAGAAAAACGCCAGATTGTGGCTGGGATAAAAAAATGGTATTCTCCCCAAGAGCTAATAGGTAAAAAAATAATTGTGGTCGCAAACTTAAAGCATGCGAAAATTTTTGGTGTAGAATCTCAGGGCATGCTCCTCGCTGCCGAAGAAGGAGAAGACCTTGCCTTACTCACGCCAGATGAAGATGTAAAAGAAGGTACGCTCGTGGTGTTTGAGGGTAGAAGTAATTTTTAAGTTTAGATTTGGGAAAATTTAAAAAAGTTATAAGGTGCTCCAAAAACCACTACTAAACTAAACATAAATCGCTCTCATTTTCCTCTATTTCAATATAAACCAAACTTCCCCAGTAAATGGACAGACAATAAAACCTCAAATAAAATTTTTAAGAA
>CBFDVL010000055.1:0-9362 GCA_965613365.1 uncultured archaeon
AACTTCTCGGCTTCTTTTACTGTTGTTATATCGTTTTCAATGATTTTATTTTTAAATAGCTGAACACCGTAGGTAAGCCGGGCGGTTAGTCTGTCAAGTTTCTCAAGCTTTTCTTTGGTTATTCTATCTGAAACTGGTATTTTAATCGTTTTTTGCACTTTCATACAGACATCTCGCCGCATCTGAAAAATACTAATCGTTACCAATATATTTAAATCTAACCCATCCGCCTCCCCTTGCGTATCCCCTCGCTTTCGCAAGGGGTCTTGCAAGCAACGGAAAAGATAAATTTTAAGGATGCACCCCTATGCTTCTCAATCCCATATCTTCTTTAAAGCCAAGCATTATGTTCATGTTCTGCACAGCTTGCCCGCTCGCTCCCTTCACAAGGTTGTCTATCACAGAAACAACGATTGCTCGCTCTCTTTCCTTATCAACCTCAAAGCATCCTATATCAATATAGTTCGTTCCTCTCACCGAGCTCATTCTTGGCATCTCTCTATGATTCAAAACTCTTACAAATAACTCGCCTTCGTAGAATTTCTCATAGATTTTTTTAATTTCCTCACCTTCAACGTCTTTTATTAAAAAGCAATGTATAGTTGTTTCTATTCCCCTTATCACTGGAACTAAATGAGGGACAAAACTAACGCTTACCCTTTCATCGAACTCTCTTAACCTTTCTTCTACCTCTGGTAAATGCCTGTGAGAGGAAACCTTATATGGCAAAATATTTTCTTCCACCATGCAAAAATGCAATACCGGCTTTGGTTGAGCTCCTCCGCCAGAGGCTCCACTTTTTGAGTCTGCTATAATCTTACCTACATCTATTATTCTTTCTTTTATTAATGGAGCAACTCCAAGAATAATGCTTGTAGGATAGCATCCAGGATTAGCCACCACCTCAGCTTTCTTGATTTTTTCTCTGTAAAGCTCTGGCAAACCATAGATTGCCTTTATTTCGGGATGCTCATGCTTTAACTGATAGTATTTCTCATACGTGGATATGCTTTTAAATCTGAAATCCCCGCTTAAATCAACAACTTTTACGCCATGTTCCAATAATACTGGAACTATTTTCATTGGCACGCCGTGTGGTAAAGCGGTAAAAACTACGTCGCTTCTCGTCGCTACATCTTCTGGAGCCAAATTCTCAAATCTCATATCGAGGATTTCTCTAAGATGAGGATGAACCTTGTGTATTTTTTCACCAGCATATTTTCTTGAGGTTGCACAAGATATCTCACACGCTTCATGCATCGCAAGTATCCTTAAAAGCTCTCCTCCTGTATAACCTGAAGCCCCTATTACTCCAACCCTCATCCTTTCTCCTTCCTAAGCATATTTTTCGTATAAGCTACTAAACCTCCTGAATTTAGAAGATTAAGAAGAAACTCGGGTAAAGCCTTGAATTTAAACTCCTTTCCAGTATTTAGATTTTTTATCAATCCTTTCTCGAAGTCGACCTCAAGGATATCTCCCTCTTCTGCTTTAACCTCGCACTCTATCAAAGGCAAACCTATGTTTATCGAGTTTCTAAAGAATATCCTTGCAAAGGACTTTGCTATTACGCAAGAGATTCCAGCACCAATCAAAGCTCTTGGAGCATGCTCTCTACTTGAACCACAGCCAAAGTTTTCGCCAGCGACTATTATGTCTCCTTCCTTAACTTCTTTGGCGAACTCTGGTTTAACCTTTTCAAAAGCATGCTTCGCAAGTTCTTTTGGATCTGCAGTAACAAGATATTCCGCTGGAATAATTTGATCAGTATCTACGTTATCCCCAAACTTCCATACTCTACCTTGCATTGCCATTATGCAACCTCCCTCGGGTCTGTTATTCTACCTGTTAATGCGCTTGCCGCAACTACAGCGGGACTTGCAAGATATACCTCAGAGGTTTTATGCCCCATTCTACCTATGAAATTCCTATTCGTTGAGGAAATACATTTTTCTCCGCTCGCGAGAACGCCCATGTAGCCTCCTAAACAAGCTCCGCAAGTAGGACCAGAGACGAAAGCTCCCGCCTTGACAAAAATCTCTATTAACCCTTCCTTTAACGCTTGGTAATAGACCTCTTGGCTCGCTGGCACAACTATCATCCTAACATTTTCATTTATTTTCTTGCCTTTTATTATCTCAGCGGCGATTCTCAAATCTTCTATTCTTCCGTTTGTACATGAGCCAAGGTAAGCTTGGTCTATAACTATGTCGCTAAGCTCGCTGGCTGGAGCTACGTTGCTCGGAAGAAATGGTTTTGCTACGCAAGGGACTATCTCTTCTGCATCATATTCTATTACTTCGCTATACTCCGCATTCTCATCGGCATAAACTGGAGTATAACTTCCTCTCACTCTCTCCTTAAGGTATTCAAACACCTTCTCATCTGGAGGTATAATCCCTGCCTTTGCACCAGCCTCAATAGCCATGTTGCTTATTGTAATTCTATCACTTAATGGTAAAGCTTCTATGGCAGAGCCATAGAACTCCATTGATTTATATAAAGCTCCTCTAACACCAATATCTCCAATTATGTGCAGAATAACATCCTTCCCCATGACATATTTTTCAAGCTTGCCATTTACTACAAACTTCATGGTTTCTGGAACTTTAAACCAGAGCTTACCAAGCGCAAAAACGCATGCTGCTTCTGTAGAGCCAATACCCGTAGCGAAAGCTCCCAAAGCCCCATAGCTACACGTGTGCGAATCGGCTCCCACGATTACTCTCCCGGGAGCAACGAAACCTTTCTCTATCATTATTTGATGACATACCCCGCTTCTCCCTACCTCAAAGTAGTTTTTTATCTTATACTTTCTTGCGAACTCCCGCATCGCTCTGCTTTGCTCGGCAGACGCTACATCTTTCGCTGGAACATAGTGATCTTGAATCAAAACGATTTTCTCTCCGAGAGGCTCTGCCTCAAGCTTCTCAAAAACCTCAAATGCTGGCAATCCAGTGATATCATTAACCATAACATAATCAACGCTCGTCTCAACTATTTCTCCGGGTTCAACTTTTTTTCTTCCGCTTGCTTTTGCCAGAATTTTCTCTGCGATTGTCATTGAACATCATAAATTTCTAAAGACTCTTAAAGTTTTTGTTTAACTTTTATTTTATTTTTTCCAGTATTATCGCAGGACATACCCTTACAACTCCCTCAATTTCTTCAATGATTTTTATAAATTTTGCAAGCTCCTCAGAATTTTTAAGCCAGCACTCGACCAAAATCATATGGTCGCCACTCGCGGAGTACATACCTATTACCTCATGCATTTTTTTAAGTTTTTCTATGGTTGGAATGTAATATTCTGGCTTGGTATCTATGCCTATAAGCGCATTTATCTCAAATCCCATTTTTCTTGGGTCAACTTCTATCGTATATCTCTTTATTACTCCCTCCTCCTCGAGTTTTTTTACTCTTTTTCTTACTGCGGTCTCGCTCACTTTGAAATGTTCTGCAAGCTTTATAAAGGAAATTCTCGAGTTTTCCTTTAACAACCTTATAAGTTCTAAGTTTGAAATTCGAACCATAGCTTTATATATGCGAAACAAATATATAAAGCTATCCAAACTTTTAGGGGGTGATAAAATGGAAGGAGAATATAGATTACCATTGTTAGGTGAGAAAATCCCGAGCTTTAAGGCTCAAACAACAAAAGGTAAAATAAAATTTCCAGAGGATTATAAAGGAAAATGGGTAGTGCTTTTTTCCCATCCAGCAGATTTTACACCAGTTTGTACAACTGAATTTGTAGCTTTTCAGAAGAGATATGAAGAATTTAAAAAACTAAACTGCGAACTCCTTGGACTAAGCATAGACCAAGTGTTCAGCCACATAAAGTGGGTGGAGTGGATTAAAGAGAAGCTCGATATAGAGATAGAGTTTCCAATAATTGCAGACGACACCGGCAAAGTAGCTAAGTTACTTGGAATGATTCACCCGGGCAAAGGGATGAATACTGTAAGAGCTGTATTCATAGTTGACCCGGAGGGCATTCTTAGAGCCATGCTCTACTATCCACAAGAGCTTGGCAGAAACATGGATGAAATTCTTAGAATGGTTAAGGGATTGCAAGTTTCTGATAAAGATGGAGTAGCGATGCCAGCGAACTGGCCAGAAAATGAGCTTATTGGTGGCAAAGCCATAATACCTCCAGCAACAGATGAGCAAACTGCAAAGGAAAGGGTAAAGCAATATGAATGCTATGACTGGTGGTTCTGCTATAAGGAGATTTAAAAAAATGGAATTTAAAGATATCCTAAAAGGTAAAGAAAATGAAGGGGAGGAAAAACATCTTCCCTTCATCGAAATATACAAAAGCCATGGTAAGGAAGAAGTAGATTTGGTTAGAGTAATTGTGGGCAAAGAGGTAAAGCATCCCAACACGGTGGAGCACCATATCGCATGGATAGAGCTTTATGGCATGAAGAAGAGTGGCGAGGTAATAGCGATTGGAAGAACAGAATTTTCTCCGGTATATGCAGAGCCGAATACGAGATTTCAGGTCAATATAGAAGAGTTCAGAGCTTTTTGCGCATTAGCTTATTGTAACCTGCATGGGGTGTGGCAGAGTTGTATAGAAATCGAATGATAAAAAGGAGGTGAGAAAAAATGAAAACCCTTGAAAACTTAACGAAAGCCTTTATTGGCGAAAGCCAGGCAAGAAACAGATATACCTTCTATGCAAAAATAGCAAAGAAGGAAGGATATGAGCAGATCGCTGAGATATTTAGAATAACCGCAGATAACGAAAAAGAACATGCTGAGACGCTCTTCAAGCTGATTCAGGAGATAAAGGGCAATACAAAAGAAATCAATGTTGAGGCAGGGGCGCCTTTAACCTTGGGAACTACGGCCGAGAACTTAAAGGCTGCGATAGAAGGAGAACATTATGAATATACTGAAATGTATCCAGAATTTGCAGAAATTGCAGAAAAAGAAGGATTTCCTGAGATTGCAAAGAGATTAAGAGCCATTGCAGGGGCAGAAAAGCACCATGAAGAGAGATACAAAAAGTTACTCAAAGAAGTTGAGGCGGGTACGGTCTTTAAAAAAGATAAAGAGGTCTATTGGGCTTGCATGGAGTGCGGCTACGTACATTATGGTAAAGAACCACCAGAAGAATGTCCCTCTTGCAAGCATCCTAAGAGCTACTTCATGGTGAAGTGCGAGGAATATTAGTTATTAAAAGGGAAAATATAGGACCGAATAAGAGAGGGTCTTATACTCTCCCATTTTTATTTATTATCATAAAAAGATGAACTTCGAATTTTCCGCGTTGCCACCTATTTTTCAAGCTTTTCTTGCAACGATGTTTACCTGGGCTGTTACTGCCTTAGGAGCAGGTGTTGTCTTTTTTAAAGAAGATATAAACCGTAAAGTATTGGATGCCTCTCTTGGGTTTGCCGCAGGAATAATGATTGCTGCAAGTTTCTGGTCTTTGCTTCTGCCCTCCATACAACTTTCCTCTGGAGGCAGATTACCTGCATGGTTCCCTGCCACCGTGGGCTTCCTTTCTGGTGGTTTCTTTTTGAGACTTTTGGATAAATTTATTCCACATCTTCACCTTAACATGCCTCAAGAAAAAGCTGAAGGGATTAAAAGCAATCTAAGAAAGACAACTTTACTTATGCTCGCAATTACAATTCACAATTTTCCTGAAGGTCTAGCAATAGGCGTGGCATTTGGAAGCATCGCTTCAGCAAAAACAGTAAGTCTTTCTGGAGCAATTGCTCTGGCTATTGGAATAGCGGTCCAGAACTTTCCTGAAGGTATGGCAGTATCTCTTCCACTTAAACGTGAGGGACTTTCAAAGATTAGAAGCTTTTGGTATGGACAGCTATCAGCTTTAGTTGAACCTTTGGGTGGAATCTTAGGAGCCGGGCTTGTGATTTTATCCAAGCCTATTCTCCCTTATGCTCTCTCTTTTGCAGCTGGTGCAATGATGTTTGTGGTTATTGAAGAACTTATACCAGAATCTCAAAGTGGTGAAAACGCTGATATGGCCACAATCGGTGCCCTAATAGGATTCGCTGTGATGATGGTGTTAGATGTAGCATTTGGATAGAATTTAGAAATACTAATATATGTTTGACAAGTGCCCCGGCTCTGCACATCTGACTAATCCAACAATTGAAATAAAGAAATGCCTGAGTGCGGCGAAGTGGTTGAGATTTTTTCAAATGATATTAAAGTAGAATGTCCTAACTGTGGTTTTTAAATACAACTACAGCCATTGCCGCTAAAAATTTTTTGCATGCTTATGCATGCTCCCACTTCCCTAGACCTTATTTTAATAAACAATCAATTTTTGAAATTGAGATTTATTGTAAATAAATTTTTCTAATTTTTTAATGAGAAATATCTAAAATAATTTTTCGGATAACCTTTAAAGGTCTTAAAGTCTAAAGTCTAAAGATATCCGTATGAAAATGAAAAAGCTATTGCTACTAAAATCCATAAGAGAGCTAAAGAATTCGGAAGTCAAGAAAATAATAGTTACACGTATAAAAGAATTTAAAGACATGCGAGATAAGCCAAGCAATGAAATATTCAAAGAACTCTGCTTCTGCATTCTCACTGCAAACTTCAATGCTGAGAAAAGCATAAAAATTCAGGAGAAGATCGATGATGGATTTTTAACCCTGCCAGAGGAAAAACTTGCCGAAGAATTAAAGAAACTTGGACATCGCTTTCCTAAGACAAGAGCAAAGTATATCATCGATGCAAGAAAACACTTGCCATACTTCAAAGATATTCTAAACCTTGAGGAAAATTCTCTACGAGAATGGCTTGTTAAAAACGTAAAAGGGCTAGGTTACAAAGAGGCAAGCCACTTCCTGAGAAACATTGGCTATGAGAGCTTTGCAATCATAGATTTTCATATACTTGACGTTCTTTCAAAACATGAAATTATTAAAAAACCTAAAACGTTAAGCAGAAAAAAGTATCTTGAAATCGAAGAGATATTAAGAAATATAGCATCAAAGCTCAACTTAACCTTAGCTGAGCTTGATTTATATCTCTGGTATATCGAAACAGGAAAAATACTTAAATGACAAAGAACTATTCAGAAAGCAAAAATGTACTGGGACAAAGAAAATGAGACATTAAAAAAGGAAAAGCTTGTCAAGCTCCAAGAAGAAAGACTTAAAAAGATAGTTAGGTATTGTTATGAGAACGTTGCTTTTTACAGAAAAAAGTTCAAAGAGGCTAAGATAGCACCAGAAGATATTAAAAGCTTGGATGATTTGGATAAGATACCTTTTACTGTTAAGGACGATTTGAGAGAACATTATCCCTATGGGATACTTGCAGTACCTTTGAAGGATGTTGTAAGATTTCATGCAAGCTCTGGTACAACCGGCAAACCTACTGTTGTGAGTTATACCAAAGAGGATATTGAAACATGGTCAAGAATAATGGCAAGATGTATAGCTACCGCTGGAGTAACGAGCGAAGATATTCTGCAAAATGCTTATGGATACGGGCTATTTACAGGTGGATTGGGTTTTCATTATGGTGCAGAAATGCTCGGAACTAGCGTTATTCCAATTAGCGGAGGAGGAACTAAAAGGCAAGTAATGCTCCTTCGAGATATGAAAGCTACTGTTCTAACATGCACCCCCTCCTATGCTCTGTATATCTCAGAAGTTGCTAAGGAGATGGGAGTAGACCCGAGAAAGGACTTTAACCTCAAAATAGGCATTTTTGGAGCAGAGCCTTGGAGCGAGGGGTTAAGAAAAAAAATCGAAGATGCTTTGGATTTAAGAGCACATGATATATATGGATTGTCTGAGATTTACGGTCCAGGAGTGGGCATCGAATGCGAAGAACAAAATGGCTTGCATATATGGGGCGACCATTTCATAGCAGAAATCATAGACCCAAAAACTGGAGAGAGAGTGGATGAAGGAGAGAAAGGAGAACTCGTTCTTACAACTCTAACAAGAGTAGCCATGCCTATGCTCAGATATAGAACAAGAGATATTACGATATTAACAGAAGAAGAATGTGAATGCGGAAGAGCACACCCAAGAATGCTACGCGTTCTTGGGAGAAGCGATGACATGCTCATAATAAGAGGAGTAAATGTATTCCCATCTCAAATAGAACATGTGCTTATGCAAATACCGGAGGTGGGGGAGAATTATCAGATAGTTGTTGATAGGGATGTGCTTGATAAACTGCTCGTCAAGGTTGAAGTAACCGAAAAGGTCTTCAGTGATAAGCTCGCCGACCTATTAGCTCTTGAGAAGAAAATAGAAAGAGAGCTCAAAGAAGTTCTTAATGTATATGCAAAGGTAGAGCTTGTTTCTCCAGGCTCTATTCCAAGAACTCCCGGCAAGGCGAAAAGAATAATTGATTTAAGAAAAGATAAAATATAGAGGAGGTAGAAAAATGGCGGTTAAGCAACTCTCTGTATTTGTTGAAAATAAACCGGGAAGTCTTGCCAAAATAAGCAAAGCATTAGGTGATGAAAAGATAAATATCAGGGCTTTATCCGTAGGCGAAGTAGGGGAATTTGGAATAATCAGGCTTATAGTAGATAACCCAGAGAAAGCAAGAGATGCCCTGAAGAAAAGAGGATACTCTGTAGGTCTAACAGACGTTTTAGCTGTTGAGATGGGCGATGAGCCGGGAAGCTTGGCAAAAGTAACAGGCATTCTCGGAGATAACAACATAAACATAGAGTATGCCTATGCATTTATTACAAGAGAAAGCAACAAGGCTGCGCTTATTGCAAGGGTAAACGATTTAGAGAAAGCAGAGAAAATTCTGACAGGAAAAGGATTTAATCTTATTCAGGCAGACGAGCTTTATCACATGTGAAGTAAATGGAAGAGATATTTCTACAGAAAAAAAGTACCTTAGCTCTGCTTTGCTTGATAAAAAAAGATAAGCAAAGTATCTCAGATATATCTATTAAAATAGGCTCACCATATGCGCATACATACAATTTAATAAAAAAATTTGAAGAAAGTGGTATAGTCACAACGAAAAAAGACGGAAGGTCAAAATATGTTTATTTAACTCCTAAAGGCAAGAAAGCTGCCTCTTTATTAAGCAAACTTATCAAAACGCTTAAGCAAGGAGAAGCTAACATAAAACATGCTCCAAAAATACAAAGATATCGAAAATCACTGGACAATTATCTAAAAACGATGAAAACAAAGAAGCTTTCCAAGAAAGAGAAGGGAAAATATGCAAGAATAATTGGAAAATATGAAAAGCTTGTTAAAAAAACAAAACCAAAAGCAGAAAAAGATAAAGAAGAAAAAAGAATAAGAAAGACAATAAGCAAGAGTGAAAAGATAAGCAGAAAAATCAAGCAGAAAAAGAACAAAGATCAAAAAAAG
>CBFDVL010000056.1:0-9359 GCA_965613365.1 uncultured archaeon
ATTTATTACTATGTTCTTTTTAACGTGGTATATGCCTTGCTTGCAATGCCCTTTGGTCAACTCTCAGATAAATATCCACGAAAATATGTTATCTCAGCGGGTTACTTTATTTTCGGCATAACATGCCTGGGGTTTGCTTTTGCTACAAGCAAACTTCATGCTCTTTTGTTTTTTATATTCTATGGAATTTTTTCAGCATTAATAGAAGGAAATCAGCGAGCTTTTGTGGCCGATTTAGTAAGTGAAAGAGTAAGAGGCACCGCTTATGGAATGTTCAACACCGTAGTTGGAATTGCAACGCTGCCAGCAAGCATACTTGCTGGAACATTATGGCAGTATGTAGGAGTTAAAGCGACTTTCCTTTACGGCTTTGTACTGGCATTTCTCTCTGGGATGCTTCTGCTATCCTTAAAGTAGGGTTCTCTCAGTTCAATTGCCTTAAAGAAAAGTTTTTCTATTTCCTCATCGGTAGCTCCGCCTCTCATAGCATGGAGAAACTCAACGAGGTTGTCATTACGCATTAAGCAAGGTTTAAACTTTCCATCAGCAGTTACCCTCAGCCTTGTGCAATGCATACAAAACTCGGTATTATGCATAGGTCTTACAAACTCAACCTCGGCTTTACAAAGAATATATTTTTTTCTGTTGTGCATTTGCCTTGTTATCATTTTCTCTGATTTTTTGCTTATTTTCTCTTCAATTCGATCTAGATTATAAAAATATTTGTCAAAAAATTTATTATTTGTTGAGACCATTTCAATTAGTTGGACTACCACGCCAGGGATGGAAAATCTATCTATCATTTCAAAAATTTCGTTTTCGTTAATACCCCGCATTACCACGACGTTTATTTTCACTGGTTTTAGCTTAGCTTCTATCGCAGCATCTATGCCAGAGAGCACTTTTTCTATGTCTCCTCCTCCAGTAATTTTTCTGTATTTTTCTGGGTTCAAGGTATCTAAACTTATGTTTATCCTATTCAACCCCGCATTTCTAAGCTTCTCTGCATATTTGCTAAGCAAAATACCATTGGTTGTCATGGATATATCCTCTATTTCATCTATGCCGGAGATTTCCTCTACTATCTCGATTACATCTTTCCTTAAAAGCGGTTCTCCTCCAGTTAACTTTACCTTTGTAACACCATGTTTTGCTCCTATTCTTACAACTCTCGCTATCTCCTCGGGAGTAAGCTCCTCTTCTCCTTTACTCGAGATACCTTCTCTATGACAATAAAAGCAATTAAGGTTGCATTTGTCTGTAACGGAGATTCTTAAACCTGTTATCGGTCTTGAAAATCTATCGTAAATCATCTTCACCAACTTTAAATCTCAGCTCTATCGTTGAACCGGGCTTTAACTCAACCTCTTTTAAGCTTGATATCATGCCAAGGGTCACATTCTTCATGAAGTTCTGGACAAACTTTCCAAGAGGTACCTCTTTATCATCTATTTTTAGTATAACTTTTTTTCCAGCTTTTATAACAACGCAATCTTCAAATTTAGCTAAGCCCTTTGCTATTCTTCCCGCAAGTTCTTCGCAACTATTATATCCACATTGTTTGCAGTTTAGTCCGGGAAGTTTTTTTAGAATTTCAAGGATTTCATCTTCCAATTATTAGCCCTCCTTCACATGCTTTACTATATGAGGAGCTTCCTGAAGAATAAGCTTTATTCCAAGCTCAACCGCAGAAGGAGAGCCAGGCAATGCAAAAATTGCGGTATTGCCATATATTCCAGCGGTTGCTCTCGAAAGTATGGCAGAGCTGCCTATCTCTTCGTAACTCAGTTTTCTGAAAATCTCTCCGAATCCCTCCATCTCCTTATCAAACAGGCTTCTCAATGTTTCTATGGTTACATCGCTATAACTTACGCCCGTTCCTCCAGTGGTTACTATTACATCGGGCGAAAACTTTTCGATCACATAATCTATAATGCCATAAATCATCTCTTCTTGGTCGGGTATTATCGTATGAAATATAACCTCATGAGCGTTCTCTTTTAGCGATGAAATTATTTTTTCACCAGATAAATCCTCTGGATTCTCACCATTGCTGAATTTTATAAATTTTGAGTTGGATATCGTGATAACCGCAAAGCTAAGCTTTTTCGGTGCTTTAGCTTTATGTAACTCATGCGTTGCCATTACTCCACCTCTCTCTTTATCTTCTCAGTAACTCCTATGTATGTTATTTTTGTATCTGGATACTGCCCTTTTTCGTCTTTTTCATATTTTTTCACCATGTCCCATATTGTTAACAACGCCATACTTACGCCCGTCAAAGCTTCCATTTCTACGCCAGTTTTTCCAAGGCTTCTTACCTCAACGCTCACCTCTATCTCATTCTCGCCAATCTCAAAGTTTACCTCTACACCGGTTATAGGTATTGGATGGCATAAAGGTATTAATCTTGGCGTAAGCTTCGTAGCCAAGATTGCTGAAAGTTTCGAAGCCGATAGAACATCTCCCTTCTCTATCTCATTTTTCTTTATCCTATCTATCGTCTCTTTTTTTAACAAAATTTTACCTTTTGCTCTTGCTATTCTGAGGACATCTTTTTTTCCAGAAATTTCGACCATCTTCATAGTTATCCCCTAAACTTGGGTCTTAATGATAATTTTTTTGGTAGGGAAAGCTTTCTAAACGGCTTTCCTTGAGTTTCTTCCTTTATTCTTTTTACAAGCTCTTCTTTTGTCATTGTTCTTTGCTTACCGCCTTCGCTTCTTATTCTTACAGATAGCGTGTTGCCTTTTATTTCCTTCTCCCCTATAACAACTATATAAGGAATCCATTCCTTCTCCGCATTTCTAATTTTCTTCTGCATCGTAATATCTTGGTCATCTATATCTACGCGAATATCTTGGCTTTCAAGCTCCTCAAGAACCTTCTCACAGTAATTTAGAAACTCTAAGGAAACGGGTATTATCCTGACCTGCGTAGGAGAGAGCCAAGTCGGTAGCATTGGTTTTTTTCCATTTTTCGCAAGAAGATACTGGGTTTCAAGTAAAGCATAGAGGTTTCTGTCTATACCGCCCGAGATGCTCGCATGCAAAAGTATAGGAGTTTTCTTATCTCCTTTTTCATCTACGTAGGTTATTCCAAATCTCTCCGCATTTTCCACATCTATTTGCACGGTAGAGAGGGTTGCAGCCTTATTTAGAGCGTCGTTAACGCTGAACTCAAACTTCATGACAAAATAGAAGAATCTCTCATCCCATAACTCTATTAATATCGGCTTATTCACGAGTTTTGCAAGCTGCTTCACAAAGTCTTCGTTTTCAAAATAGAAATCTTTTACAAACCTTATCGCAACGTCGTATTCTAACTCTAAATCTTGCATCCATCGCATAGCTAGCTTAAATTGGTTTATAAATTCTTCCTTTGCTTGTTGCATATCTTTGCATAGAGTATGCATATCTGGCATGGTAAAGCATCTCAACCTTTTTAGACCAGCAAGCTCCCCTCTCTGCTCTCTTCTGAAAGAATAATGCGTGAGTTCATAGAGCTTAACCGGTAAATGCTTGTAGGATATGACCATGTCTCTTTTCATTAAGTACTGACCAAAGCAGGCTGCAAACCTAAGGAAATATTCTTTATCTCCCGACTTTGCTATGTATTGTCTGGCAGGAAATCTATTGAGATACTTGCTGAGCTGAGGATGGGCAAGGTCGTACATTATTGGAGTTTCGACCTCCATTCCACCATAGTCTATAATAAGCTTTGTAACATGTTCTTCGAGCAAGCGTTTTATAAGCGTGCCCTTCGGATACCATCTTAAATTTCCGGGATCAGAACCAGGCTCGTAATCAACAAGCTCATGCTCCCGCATAAGTGCTATGTGAGGTGGCTCTCTGTCCATTAATCTTGTTCCCTTTGTTTCATATTCATAGAAGATTTTTAAACTTGGATAGTTGCTAAAGTCAAATTCTTCAGCTTTAATGAGTTTTCCCTCTGGAGTTAGAATATACCACTCAGACTTAAGCCTTTTCTCAGCCTTTAATGCCTTGGGTATTTCCTCTTCCTCTTTTTCGATATCGATTTCTCTTGATAACTCAGCAAGAGGATGTCCTTTACAGTTAAGTGTAAATGCCTTATACCAACCAAATGGAACGCGAATAATCTCGTGCTTCTCAGATAGTAGTTTTTCAATTTTTTTCAGGATTTCAATGGCGACTTTTGGCTTAGCCAGAGACGAGGAGAGATGTGCATAGGGGTAAAGAACTATCCTCTGTGCTTTAACCTTAGCAAAAACCTCTTCTATTTCTAAGCATGCTTTTTCAGCAATTTTCTCGGGAGCTTTTTCATCCTTTTTTTCTATTGCAACAAAGCAGACTAAAGCTTCTTCTGCTTCTCCAGATTTCTTTTCTTCTGGGATATCCTCTGCAAACTTCGTTTTTTCCTTGGCATCATATCCTATGTAATCGGCATGGATAAGTAAAAGCTTCATGAAGAAAAAAGTTTTAACTCCTAAAATATAAAATTATGGTATGCCCGAGATAAAAATTTCTTCTAATAAAAGAGTGGAGTTTATCGACATAACTCAAGAGGTGCAAAAGATCGTTGATTCTTCTGGAATAAAAGAAGGAGCGGTATTGATATTTACAAGGCATACAACCACAGGGCTAATGATAAACGAGAATGAGTCTGGATTAATAAAGGACTTTGAAAACATGCTTAAGAAGCTTGTTCCTCCCAACGAGTATCTCCATGACAGGATAGATAACAACGCAGATGCGCATTTACGCTCAGTATTATTAAATCCGAGCATAGTTTTGCCGGTAGTAAACAAAAGGGTTTACTTAGGAACATGGCAGAGAATATTCTTCGTAGAATTAGACGGTCCAAGAAATAGAAAAGTTGTGGTTAAAATATTATGAGACCCCTGCTATTTATTTTACTTGTTTCAATTTTTCTTTCTCCAGTTCTTGCAGAAGAAAGCTGTGTTTTCTGTCATGGGAATTACACTAAGATGCAAGAACTTGGGTTTCCACAGTTTCATGTTACTAACCAGGATGTTTGGAATCAGAGTGGAATGTTTCGTCTTGGTATAGGTGGACCGAGATGTTATGATTGCCATCTTGGAGATAAAGATAATTTTACCGTTAAAGGTTCGCATAAGGGGGTTCTAAAACTTCTGGTAATCTCTAAGGATAGACTTTTACCTGTTGATAGGCACAAGGTTCTTCCTTCCTTGATTCCACAGCAGAAAAGAATTCCAAGTATGCTTCTTCCAAGGGGGAAAAACATTAAAACTTTGCTTTATCATGATAGAGATCCGAGAACCTTGGCTTATAGCATAGAAATAGCAAACAAAACTTGTGGAAAATGTCATGTAGAGGAAGTTAAAAGCTTTTCTCGTAGTAACATGGGAGTGCAGAATTTATCTAGAAGATATTCTTCTTTTACATCTCCAGCCCCTCATAATTGTGGCTACTGGAACCATAACTATTCTATTATGAATGAGTTAACCGTAGAATATACGAAAGAGCAAGTAGATGTTCTACAAAGAAAGTGTGAGCAGTGCCATACCTCTTGTTTGGATTGTCATTACGCTCCCTTTGAAGCTAAGCATAAATTTAGAAGAATCCCCTCGCCAAGAAGCTGTTCTTCTGGAGGAGGAAGAGGAATATGCCATAATGGTGCAGAAGAGCATAGAAGAGGGGCTGGTTATTTCAGAGAAGAGGCTTCTTTACCCTATTTACCAAGCGATGTTCATGTTAAGCTTAACTTAACGTGCTTAGATTGCCATAAGTTTGAGAATCACGAGATTTTAAGAAAAGCTGATTGTAAAGACTGCCATAAAAAAGCAGAGGAGGAATTAAAGAAGAGCGTGCATAGCAAGTTATCTTGCGAGGCTTGTCATATAACTAAAATAGGAGGGTATCAGTTAGTATTTTGGGCCCCTGGTGTGCAGTTTGGAATAGCTACGCCACTTGCGAAGATAATCTACTACGGCAAATACGATTTGCCATTACTGATTAAAGATGAAAACGGGATATGGGTCCCTGTTAAGCCTGTGCCTCATGCAGTAGAGAATATAAATGCTTGTCTTCCCGAAACAAAGGTTAGTTTTAGAGATTTTCCAGATAGAAGCTCAAGAGATGCCTACGCAATAGAAGCATGCTTCAATAACACGTTATTCTGGATCCACATGGATAAGTGTTCGCATGGCTTAAGAGAAGCAAGAAACTGTAGCTCTTGTCATAGTGGCGAGCAGAAGATTATATCTACATGGAGCATGGAAGGAGTGCATTATCCAATAAAAAAGCCATTTGCAGGTAAAACAATAGTAGTAGGTAATTCTTCTGGACTATTTATAAAAATTTTTAATATAACAGAAATTTCAAAAGAGGACTTAACTAATGCTTGGGATTTTGCCCCTTGGATTACTCATTCCTACTGGAAAATAGAAGGTGATTTCTCGATAGTAAAAAAATCTGACAAATGCAGAGAAAACTGCGCGGCATGCCATATTCCTTATCCGCAAGATAAGGAGAGAGTTCATCTTGTGATAAATCCTAAGGCTATGAGAATAAAGCCTTACTTGGAAATAGTATTTATAATAGCGATGATATTGGCAATCGTGATTATTTTAAAAGCTTAACTTCGCCACTTAGATATTGATAGTAAAACCTACCCAAGTTCCCCAACCTTTTTCGCCAAATAAGGTTCACCACCTCAGATTCAGGTTTCTGTCACCATATCTATAGACGAAATCCCCCAAAATACCCTTAATTTGTGGAGTAACATTGCTCACCACGCGTAGTTGAAACCTTCCCTAGGATAAATTAACAAGTCCATAGCGACGGAAGCTTAAGCAATTCAGGAAACTCCCGCCTTAAGATGTGAGAACTTCTACCCTTTATCCTCCTCACAATCTTATGGACCGGAATTGTTGGATGGGCCGAAACGAGCAAGTGGAGATGGTCTGGGTTTATTGCAAGCTTTGAGAACTTTGATTCCCAATTCATCTGCGACCTCATAGATAATCTGTTCCAACCTCTCCTTGATTTTTCCGACTAAGACTAGTTTTCTTACGTTTGGGACACCAGACTAAGTGGTATTGGATTAGATACGCCCTGTTTCTTGAATGTTGATAGTTACTCATCTACAAACAATTTAACTGTTGATATGTTTAAGCTTATCGACATAATAACCCTCCCGCCTCCTCTATTTCATCTCATGAATAAATTCATAAGCTTTCTTAGCGACGTTTTTGTAAAGAAATCAAATTGCATGGCAGTGCTAATAATACCAACGATATTATACTTCCTTCCATAAAGGTTATCTACAAGATAAAAAATATTTTTAAACATGATAGTTTACTCAGATAGATATCTCGAGCATAATCTTGAGAGTCATCCAGAAAACAACTCGAGGCTTAAAAGTATAATCGAATTCTTAGAAGATAAAGGAGTCCTCAGAAAAGTACCTCTAAAAAACCCGAGATACGCAAGCGAAGAGGAGCTAATAATGGCACATACTAAGGAGCATGTGGAAAAAATCAGGACTTCTTGCTCTTCAGGAGGTAGGTTTCTCGATGCCGATACTTACATAAACAGAGAATCCTTTGATATAGCAAGGCTTGCGGCTGGTGGAGTATTGACTTGTGTTGAAGAATTTATAAATAACTGCAAGCAAAGCTTTGCCTTGGTAAGACCTCCCGGGCATCATGCTACTCGTAATAAAGCTATGGGTTTTTGCATTTTCAATAACATAGCAATCGGAGCGAGCTACGCTACGAAGAAAAATAAAAAGGTATTTATTCTTGATTTTGACCTCCACCACGGAAATGGCACGCAAGATATTTTCTATGAAGATAGCAAAGTATTCTATCTCTCTCTCCATCAGTATCCATGGTATCCCGGCACTGGAAGTGTAGAGGAGATAGGCAGGGGAGAAGGAAAAGGATTTAATGTAAACATACCTTTACCTATCGATACCTCGGATGAAAGCTATCTTAAAGCTTTTGATGAAATAGCTCTCCCACTAATCGAAGAGTTTAAGCCCGATTTACTAATGGTTTCGGCTGGCTATGATGCCCACCAGCTTGACCCGCTTGGAATGCTAAAATTATCCACGCGCTGCTACTATGATATAACAGAAAGGCTTGTAAACAAGGCTGAGGGTATAATATATGTTCTCGAAGGAGGATATAACTTAAATGCTCTTTCATCTTCGGTATATGCGTGCATGCAAGCGATGTTTAAGTTAGGAGGAGGCGAAGACTACGTTACAACTTCGGGGGAAAGTTTAAGTGTTAAAAAAATTGTTGAAAGGAGAATAAGAGAGCTTAAAAGCATGCTCTCTGATTATTGGAATATATAGGAAAGTTTAAATATGTATAACTTTTTAATTTTTGTATAGTGAATTAATAATGGAAACTGTTAAAATTGGTAAGAAATATCAAATAGTAATACCAAAAAATACGTAAATTATTGAATATAAAGGAAAACGACCTACTAATTTTTGAGATTAGAGACAACGAAATCATACTTAAAAAAATTTGATGAACTTATTTCAAAGCACGCAGGAAGTGTTAAATTAAACAAGGATTTTAAAGAGCTTAGAAAAGAGTTTAATGAGAGGATGGAGAAGGAGGCCTTGAGTTGAAAATATTAATAGATACGTCTGTTTTTATCTCTGTTTTCGCTAAAGATGAACATTATAATAAGGCGACCAATCTTCTCAAAAGAGTATTAACAAAGCATCATGGAATATTTTGTAGCATGACAATCAACGAAATAATATGGATTTTAAAAAGAGAGAAGTATGGCACTGAATTTATAAATGAAAAGATAGATTTTATTTTTTCTATGCCTTTGAAATTTTTAACTTCTACCTACGAAGTATTCAGAAAATCCGTAGAATTAATGGAGAAATGTCATTTAACCTATGCTGATAGCCATATAATAGCCCAATGAATTATTAACAAAGTTGATAGGATTGCCAGCTTCGATAAGGATTTTGACATTGGCATAATTGAGAGAATAGAGGAAATCCTAAAGGCCAATGAAGAGGAGATGAAGGAGACATCCAGAACCATTGATGCTTCCGTAAAGTATCTTGATGATATAAAAAATGGGGTGGAAGAAATATTCAACACCATTGAAGAGATGAAGTCCTCAGGTGAAACCATATCAAAGTCTGTTAAGGAAGGGCATGAAACGCTCATGCATCTTGGAGAAAAGTTGATCGCACTACAGGAAAACATAAAAGAGATAGAAAAACTTGTGAAGGAGATTGAGAAGAATGGAAGGACTGAAGGAGATATTCAGGAATGAAGTGATAGCTGTCTCTTATACACATCTCCGAGCCCACGAGACTAGGCATGATCTCGTATGCCGTCTTCTGCTTGA
>CBFDVL010000057.1:0-9318 GCA_965613365.1 uncultured archaeon
TACTTTCATTGGAAGATTAATAGAAGTCAAAGGAGTTGAATATCTAATAAAAGCTTTTTGTAAACTCGAAGAGTTTACAGATTATAGGCTTTTAATCGTTGGAGACGGTCCACAAAAAAAAGAGCTTGAAAAAATCTCGGGAGAAAATGTAATTTTCGCAGGTTGGCGAAGCGATATACCAGAGATACTACAAGCCACTGAGATATTTGTTTTGCCTTCTTTGTCAGAAGGTTTGCCTGTAGCCCTTCTCGAAGCCCTTGCCTCGGGAAAAGCATGCATTGTTACAGATATTGGCTTACCCGTAAAGAATTATTTCAATGCTATCGTTGTCCCTCCTAAGGATGTTGAATCTCTTCAAAAGGCGATATTAAAACTGATAAATGATAAAAAGTTGAGAAAAAAGCTCAGCCACAATGCAAGAAGGAGTGCTGAGAAATTTTCATGGAAAAAATGCATAGAAGAATACGAAAAGCTTATGTCTTGAGAAACTTTGTTTCTCATTCTAACCAGCTTTGCTATATGTTTTCTCTCTAAACCATTCTATCGTTTTTTTCAATCCTTTTTCAAGGTCATACTCTGGATTATACCCCAAATCCCTCTTAGCTTTCTCTATGCTTGCTAAGCTATGTCTTATATCTCCCTTTCTAGGCTTTTCAAAAACTATTTTTGAGTTTGAAGAGGTAAGCGAAATTATTTTTTCTGCAAGCTCAAGTATGCTCGTTCTTTTACCAAAGGCGATGTTGTAATTTCCAGTAGCTTTGCTTTGCATCGCAAGCAAGTTTGCTCTTACAGCATCTTTTATAAATGTAAAGTCTCTTGTCTGTTTTCCATCTCCGTATATTGGTAGAGGCTTATTTTTGAGAGCAAGATATATGAATTTTGGTATTACGGCGGCATATTCGCTCTTTGGGTCTTGCTTTGGTCCATAGACGTTGAAGTACCTCAGACAAATAGTTTTAAGGTCATAGACCTCGTAGAATACTTTCGCATATAGCTCGACCGCAACCTTGGTAACGGCGTAAGGCGATTTTGGATTGTAACTCATGCTTTCGTGCTTTGGCAATTCTTTGCTATCCCCATATACGCTTGAGCTTGATGCGATAACAACTTTTTCAACATTTTCTTCTACACAGCATTTTAGTAGAGTTAGAGTAGCATTTATATTATGTTGATTCGCAGATAAAGGGTCTTCTATGCTCCTTGTAACACTTGGTAGCGCAGCCTGATGCAATACATAATCTACATCTTTTAAAATTTTCCTTAGGAGAATTTTGTCTCCTATGTCGCCTTGAATAAACTCAAACTCTAAGCCTTCGATATTTTCCTTCCTTCCAGTTATGAAGTTATCTATACCAACAACCTCATAGTTATTTTTCAGAAGTTCTTCTACAAGATTTGAACCAATAAAGCCTGCACAACCGGTTACAAAAATCTTCATGTTTATATGCTCCTTCGTCCCACCCCAATGTATTCGAAACCTTTTCTCTTTATTTCTTTTGGTTCAAAAAAGCCTCTTCCATCCACGATTAAACAATTTTCTTCTGTGATTTCCCTTATCTTATTCCAGTCCAAATTTTTAAATTCCTCATGGTCTGTAACGAGGATTATTACTTCAGCTTTCTCAAATATATCATAGGGTTTTGATACTTTAATATCATTGCTTTTGTAAAAAGAAACAACTTCTTTATTTATGTACGGGTCATAGGCATATATCTCAGCTCCAAGTTCTTTAAGCTCTTTAATTATTATCTCGCTTGGAGCATTCCTGAAATCTCCAACATTTTTCTTGTAGCTCAGCCCGAGAACCACAATTTTCCTTCCATTTACAGGTTTTTCAAGCTTATTCAATCCCCTAACAACAAGCTTAACTACATGGTAAGGCATGGCATCGTTGACGCTTCTTCCAGCGAGGATTATCTTGGGATGAAAGCCAAGCTTCTGAGCCTTGTATGTGAGGTAATAGGGGTCTATAGGCAAGCAATGTCCTCCTACTCCAGCCCCGGGATAAAATTTAACAAAATTCCATTTTGTTGCCGCAGCTTCTATAACCTCAAAAACATCTATGTCGAGCGTTTCAAAAATTAAGGCAAGCTCGTTCATCAGAGCTATGTTTAAGTCGCGTTGAACATTTTCTATTATCTTCGCCGCCTCTGCGGTTCTTAAATCTCTTACCGGATATACGTTTTTAACTATTTTTTTGTAGAGTTCTAAGGTAATATCAAGCCATTTTTTGTTTATTGCTCCCACTACGCGCGTGACTTTATCTATGGTATGCTCTTCATCCCCCGGATTATATCTCTCAGGAACATGGGCTACTCCAAAATCCTCGCCGGCTTTAAGTCCGGAGGTTTCCAAAACGGGAATAAGCTTCTCCTCACAGAAACTCGGGTAAACCGTGCTCTCAAGAACAACGAGCTTGTCTTTACTTAGCCCCTTTGCAATCGTTTTAGCAGCAGAAAGCACAGGGGTTAAGTCGGGAATTTTTGCCTCGTCTATCGGCGTAGGGACGCATATTATTATAGCATCGCTTTCTTTGGTAGCCTCTACGCCATTTAATGAAGCACGAAATCTCCCTTCTTTCAAAGCTTTTTTAAGCTTATCTTCAAGATTTAGCTCCCTTAGATGACTTTTGCCCTTATTCAGAGATTCTACGATATCTCTTTTAATATCAACGCCTATAACATCATAACCTTTCGAAGCAAACTCTAATGCTGTGGGCAAGCCAACATATCCAAGACCAAATACTGCGATTTTTCTAATCATTCTCCTTCACCTTTTATTACTTCGATAATCCTATTTATTCCATCTCTGTCAACGCCCGCATGAACAGGCAAACTTAAAACTTCTTCGCAAGCTTTCTCTGCATTGGGTAGCTTATCTTTATATCCGAGTTTTATGTAGAGCGGTTGCTTATGTATTGGTATGGGGTAGTAAATCATGGTAGCTATGCCATTTGCCTTCATTTTTTCTATTAGTTGCTCTCTCGTTAGCTTATAATCTTCTGTTATCCTTATGGTATATTGGTGAAAAACATGTTTTGTTCCTAACGGAACAAAGGGCAAAGTAATTCCGTTAATTCCTCTAATCCCTTTTGTTAATATCTCGGCGTTTTTAATCCTCGTCTCATTCATTTTATCAAGCTTTTTTAGTTGTTCTATTCCTATTGCCGCCGCTATATCGGTCATTCTGTAGTTATAGCCCAAGGTTTCGTGTAGATATCTCTGCTTAGCTCCATGCTCTCTAATTAATCTTGCTTTCTCGGCGATTTTTTCATTATTCGTAGTAATCATTCCTCCTTCGCCGGTGGTCATGTTTTTTGTTGGATAAAAGCTAAAAACGCCCGCGTCTCCAAAACTTCCAACTTTTTTTCCTTTATATTCTGCGCCGTGAGCTTGACATGCATCCTCTATGAGTAAGAGCTTATAATCTTCGCAAATTTCCTTAATTGCTCGCATTTCGCAAGGCAGGCCATAAAGGTGAACCACAAGCAAAGCCTTCGTTTTACTAGTAATCTTCTCTTTTATTTGCTCGGGATCAATATTAAAGGTTTTTTCATCAATATCAGCGAAAACGGGCTTCGCTTGGCAGTATAATATCGCATTGGCGGTAGCTATAAAGGAAAAAGGAGTGGTTATAACCTCGTCTCCTTGCCTTATTCCGCAGGCAAGCAGAGCGGTATGCAGAGCGGAGGTTCCGGAGTTTACCGCTATGGCGTGCTTTACTTTAATATAATCAGCGAAATTCTCTTCGAATTTCGCAACTTTCTTTCCTTGAGCGAGCATACCAGAGCTTAGCACTTCTAGTACAGCTCTCTTCTCCTCTTCTCCGATTAATGGCTTGGCTATTGGAATCATGCTAATCCCCAAGCTTGTTTAGAACTCTTAGATTTTCTGGAAGCTTTTTTATTTTCGCGGGCGCGCCAATTGCTAAACTCCACGCAGGCACGCTCTTCGTAACTATCGCTCCAGCCGCAACCATTGCTCCTTCCCCTATTTCAACGCCTGGTAAAATCGTTGCGTTTGCTCCAATGCTTGCACCTCTTCTTATTAAAGCTCCCTCAAGTTTTTCTTTTACCCTTATCGGATACTTATCATTGGTTAATGCAGCGCAAGGACCTATAAAAACAAAGTCTTCTATTTTCGTGTTTATCGGTATGAAAACGCAAGATTGAATGCTTACATTATTGCCGATTTCGACGTTTCCCTCGATAACAGAATTTGTCCCGACCAAAACATTGTTTCCTATCTTCGTATTCTCTCTTATCAGAACGTTATGTCCAGTTCTAAAATTATCTCCTATGACCACGTTTTCATATATGATTGTGCCAGACCTTATAATTGCGTTATCTCCTATAATAACATTGTCGGCTATGCTTACACCCCTTTGAATTTTGCAGTTTTTACCTATTTTCATTTTTTCTTACCCACCGCTCTTTCTATTATTTCAAGCACCGCAAGGGCTTCCTCTCCAGTTATTGTTGGCATAGTCTTATTCTCAATGCATTCAATGAAGTGAAGAAGCTCAAGCTTTAGGGGCTCCTCCTTCCTAACATCTATTTCTCTTTTCCTCGACTTTCCGAATTTGATAATGAAATCTCCAAATGAATCATAGCCACGCTCATAAATACTTTGGTAAATGTTTAACTCCTGCGTTATGTAATTAAGCTCTGCATAACCCTTTGTCCCAGTAACAGCGAGCTCTCTTATTTTAACTGGGGTAATCCAGTTCACCTGGGCTAAGCACAAGGTTGAGTTATACTTCAATAGCAACATCGCATGATCTTCTCTGTCTTTGTTCAAAGCTTTACCACTAAAAGAAAGAACATCTGTTGGAAGAGCATTGAGAAGGTAATTGAATATATCTATATCATGGATAGCTAAGTCTAAAATTACGTTTGCATCTTTAATCTGAGGAGGAAAAACCCCGACTCTCTTTGCAACTATTGATATTATCTCTCCAAGCTCTCCCTTCTTTATAATTTCCTTAAGCTTTTTAACCGCCGGGTTAAATCTCTCTATATGCCCCACCATCAGAATTATATTTTTTTTCTTTGCTTCCTTAATTATAGCTCTTGCATCTTCCACAGAGCTTGCAATAGGTTTCTCTATAAGTACATGTTTACCTTTGGTAATGCAATCCATAGCCACCTTTTTGTGAAGCGAAGTTGGAACCGCTATTGAAACCGCATCTATTTCTTCGCTCTCAAGCATCTCGTTGTAATCGGTGTAAAATCTGCATTTATACTTGTGGGCGATTGCCTTAAACTCCCTGTTTATATCCGCGATAGCTACAAGCTCAGCTCTTTCAAGCTCAGAATAAACCCTGACGTGGTTTCTACCCATGTTTCCTATGCCTATCACTCCTACCCTGACCATAAGAACACCAACGTTCCAAGAAAAGCTTCTATCGATAGTATAAATAAAACAACGTCCTTTTCATATACCTTTCCCTTGGTTTTTTTTAATGCGAGGATTGCAAGATGAGCAACGTCGTAGATTTTATCATAAGGCAAATCAAGACTATTATCTCGATTTACCTTTGCATAAGCTTCAACCTTCATTTTTGCTCTCAGAGGCAAGACAAAGTCTGCAAAATATGGTAAGAAGAGTAACACAGCGAATTTTTCCATATTGCCAAGTATGGCAACACAAGCAATTAAAGCTCCTACACTATAAGTAAGAGTATCTCCTGGAAATATTCTCGCTGGATACCAATTGTAAAATAAAAAAGCGAGCAGAGCAAAGACCATGCAAAACGCCAGCATTGCCACATAACCCTGAGAAGTTTTCCATGCTATCAACCCTAGCATCGATAATATTATAACTCCCATCCCCGCTTCTAAGCCATTATAGCCAGCGAGCATGTTAAAGCCGTTAGCTGCGCCTACTATTCCAAGGGGAACTATGAGCAAAGGATAAAGCATGCCAAAATCAACAGAGCCAAGAAAAGGAAGCTGCATTGTAGCTATACCAGCATTCACAAACGCCATTGGAAGCGAGGCAGGTAAAGTAAGTAAAGGCTTTTGCCATTGTTTCAAGCCGATCTTCCAACCAAGCAAGTCGTCGAGCATGCCAATAACCATTATAATTAAGCAGGTTGAAATCGTTGCTAATATGTAAATGAGAAAAGAGCTTTGCTTAAAATAAAATGTGGAGATAGCAACATACAATAAAATTCCAAAAAGAAAACCAGCATTTACGGTCAAACCTCCCATCTCCGCAACTTCTGGTTTGTCATATTTGTTCATGTCTTTACCAACGAGATTTATTCTATGAGCTATTTTAATCCATTGTGGAGTAAGCAAAAAAGTTGTTAAAAAGCTTGCTATAAAGCAAAATAGCAAAGCTATGTTCATGGTAAGAAGCTTCAAGTAGGATTATAAAAAGCTTGCGACTATAATGGGCAATATAATGGTAGCATCGCCTTCTACCGTAACATGCTTCGCGTTTTCCTTTACTTTTCCCCAAGAGATTGCCTCTCTTATTCTTGCCCCCGACAAGCTGCCATCCCATTCCACCGCTGTTGTTATGTATATGGCATAGTCCAAGCCCCCTCTGAACTGATTCCACCATATAACGTGATGCTTTGATATTCCCCCGCCAATCATAATCGCTCCAGTTTTCCTTGCTTCGAATATTATATCGCTCAGCTCGTCTTCATCTTTTAGAACATCTATTGAAAAATCTCTATACCGCTGATAGAAAAGCCAGAGCTGGCTTCCCACTGCTCCGTCTGTTATCCCGGGAATAAACATTGGAATTTTGTTTTTATAGCACCAGTATACTATCGAACTATCGTTCTTAATTCTCTTCCCAATCTCCCATACAAGCTCCTTTGTTGATAGCTTTTTCTTTTCTTTGTAAATCTCTTTGATAATTGGTTGGAGTTTTTCTTCGAGTATTATTCCATAGCTTTCATTTGGAGCAAGGACATTGCCTATTCTATTAATTCCTTTTTTATGAAGCTCGACATCATTGAGCATGAAGCTTCCATGATAGTAATCTTTCCATATTCTCGCAAGGTCGTGGTCAAGCGTGCCGCAGGTGGTAATTATTACATCAACCATTTTTCTTTTAACAAGTTCTTTAATTACCCCTCTCACTCCAGTAGCTATAATTGCCGCTGGAAAAGAAAGAAAAACCACGGTTTCTCTTTCTTCGAGCATTTCTTTGAATATTCTTTGAGCTACGGCAAGTTTCTTTGCAGTATAGCCTCCTGCCTCGTAAAACTGGTTTACAAGCTCTTTTACGCTCATGCCTTCCTTTAACTCTATGTCTTTCACTGGTCTCATGTTTTCAGTTTCTCGTAAACGCCGTTAAGCTCTACCTCTTTAACCTCTCCGAAGCTTATGACCTCTCCGTCTTCAGCATATCTCGGAACAATATGGAGATGAAGATGGTTTATCTCTTGCCCAGCAACTTTTTCAACATTGATAACTATATTAAAGCCCTTTGCATTAAGCTTGTTCTTCATTCTCTGGCAGAGAAGTTTTGCTACCCTCATCATCTCAGCGAGCGTATTATCGGGAGCTTCCAGGAGATTATCGTAATGCTTTTTTGGGATTACTAAGGTATGCCCTTCGTTTCTTGGATTGATATCTAAGAATGCCATTATTTCATCATCTTCATATATTATCTTGGCTGGGATTTCTTTATTTACAATTTTGCAAAAGATGCACATATCCATAACTTAAAGGTAAGATTTATATTAACTTTACTGAAAAGTTAATGAGCATGAGATTAGGGGTTTTTCTTTGTAGCTGTAACAAAACCATAAACATAGACTTCAAGAAAATTAAGAAGAAGATAGAAAAAGAAGTTGAATTTGTAGAAGTTCATGATAAACTATGCCAAAAGGAAGGATTAGCCTATATAATAGACGGAATAAGGAGAAAAGAACTTGACACTTTGCTTATAACCTGCGATTTAAAAAAGGATTATTTTGAAAGCTTGAATTTCGGAGAAATTCATACGATAAATATAAGAGAGCTTTGTGGCTGGGTTCATGATAAGAAAGAGGCAACTCAAAAGGCAATCTCAATGCTAAGAGAGGCTATTTTCAGAATAGATGAAGAAAAACCAAGAAAATTGATTAAAGAGACGGGAAATAAGGTTTTAATCGTTGGAGGTTCAAATAAAGCAATAGAAGTTGCAAGCAATTTGGCAAAATTTGCAGATGTAACACTTTTTGTTAATAGCACTCCAGAGGTAAGACTTCCAGAGACTAACTTAATTTTTGGAGAAATTAAAAAAATTAGTGGTAGAGTAGGCGATTTTAAGATAAAATACGTTCCAAATCCGATAGATGAAAATCTCTGTATTCTATGTGGAAAATGCGCCGAGATTTGCAAGGAAAACGCTGTTAAGTTCAATAAAAGATACTTTATAGCTGAGGAATGCACAAAATGCAAGGAATGCATAAACCTTTGCCCAACCAATGCAATCAACCTTGAGAGGGAAGAGATAACCATAGAAGTTAATCATGTTATAACTGAAAGCGAAATTAGCTATTCTAAAATTTTCGAGCTTTTATATACTCTCGGCGAAGCCGAGGCTGAGAAATATGTTGAAGCCGATCTTGATTATTGCGCTAGTGGCAAAAGTGAGCTAATAGGTTGCAACCTCTGCGTTATTGCTTGTCCCAACCAAGCGATAGTAAGGGAAGGAGAGAAAATTTATTTTGAAGAGCTTCTATGCTCGGGCTGCGGGGTTTGCTCTGCAATATGCCCCATTTCAATACCAAAGCTTGTGGGCAGTAGCATATCCGAAAGAATAAAAATTTTACTTGACAACGAGCTAAAGTCAAAGATTTTACTTATAGCATGCGGGGAAAAGAAAGAGAAGTTAATGGAGCTTGGAAGGGCTAAGGAAAAATACCCTGCGGTTTTACCTCTTTTTTGCAAATTAGGTGAGATAAGCGAGGCTGACCTTCTTTATGCAATGCTTTACGGAGCAGACGGCATAGTAATATATGCTTGCAAAGAATGCCTTGAAAAAGCTGAGAGAAGCAGAAGCTTAGAGATGGCAAAGCTCTTTTTAAAAGCTTTTGGTTTAGAAGACGGGATTAAAATTATAACCGATGAAGAGCTTAAAGACTTAAGCTTTACTCCAATAAAACACAAAAAAATTGAGACCAAAGGTAATAAAAGGGAAAAATTAATTGAGCTTGTAAAGAGTTTCTCAGAGTTATACGGCATGAAAAAGCTTAGAGTTGAAGGAGATTATCCTTTTGCTGAGCTTAAGGTTAGCGATGCTTGCACTTTCTGCGATGCTTGTCTAAGCATGTGCCCTACCGAAGCGCTGAGAAAAGAAGAAGAAA
>CBFDVL010000058.1:0-9010 GCA_965613365.1 uncultured archaeon
GGTATGCCATTTGCTTTTGCGAAGGCTAAGGCTGAGTAGCTATCTACTTCCAGGTCTCCTCTTGCTATGATTAGCTTGGGTGCCCAGGCATAAGCTTCGATTACTTGGTCTGCAGTTATTTGATAGACATCTCCTTCTATTTTTTGTGGTTGTTTTTTGATTATTCCTTGGAGTTCGGAGAAGTAGGGGTACTTGTAGATTTTATCTGATAGAGCTAAGAAGGTTGCAAAAGCTTGTTTTGGAATTTGTATGTAGGTCTTGTAGAGGAGATTCTTAGATTTCAATATTTTCTCGAAGAGATCTATGGTTAGTTCCTGGAAAGCTTTTGTTATGACTTCTATCGCTCCTCCGCCACCTCCTCCAGCTGCTGCAATTATGGCTGCTGCTACTTCTTCAGGACCTGACTGTGAGTGAGATACTGTAGTATAATAATTATTTGCTACTATCTCTCCGCTTATTCCATAAACGCTGAAGTGGTCTATCCTTGCAACCCAACTAACCTTAACTGGACTATGCGGCGGGAGATAGGAGAAATGATAAGAAACCTTACCAGAGGATACAATCGCATTTGCAGAAGCTGCACCGCTTAGGTCGAGGGTAATCGTGACATTCTCCAATGCAACATCTCCTGTCACAAACTGAAGAACTAAGGGAACATAATATTTTCCGTCGGTTTGATTTTTATATGGAGCGCTTGTGTTATAAAGGATTAAATTATAGACTGCTGGAGGTTCGGTTACTACTATTGGGTTGCTTCCTACTTGCGGGGTAGCGCTAGCTCCAGAGGCTGTGGCTGTCACCGTAAAGGGTGCATCATAGCTACCAGTTTCCTCCGCCTTCAACACAAAGGAAGTCGTTTTAGAACCATCCGAAGTAAAGGTTAGTGTAGTGGTGCATGAGGTACAGCTCAAGCCTGATTTTGGAGTTATGGTAACTGAAACTGTTGTTGTTCCTTGAGTTTGAGAAGCTGTAATTGTAACAGGTACCGTAAACTGAGAATTCTTTGTTACAATGGTATCATAATCACCTATTGATATAGAAAGGGTAACCGCTCCTACTGAAGAAACGCACATTAACAATAGTGATGCTATGATGAGTATTAATTTCCTCATTTAAAACCCACCTCCTGGCCCAGGTCCTCCTTCAAATGCCCCTACATGGAAGAATTCCTCCACAGTCTCTGTAGTTCCGTCCTGACTTGCTACTTTAATTTTAGCTATGTAATCTCCATCCTCTAAGGATGTGGTGTTTATGTTTAGATATCCTATACCATTTATAACATCCGTGAATGGTGCCGGTGAAGGAGTAGCATCTGCCTCTATCGGTCCAAACTCGCCCCATTCCATTCTTGTCAATTTTTCTAAAGTAGCGTTTCCATCTATAGGCATGCCATCAAAGTCTTTGGCAGTTATCAATATAGTTAGCTTCATACCAGGAGTAACATCCCGTTTTTCGCTGAAGGATATTGCTGTGCCATTATTTGGGTCTGATACGTTAAGTTCAATAACTGTAAATGGCCACGAATCTTTCAATCTGCTTTCCCTCTCACTAAAGTTCGTTCCTGCCCATTCTAATTCTCCAGTTTCATTACCGTAATAATCCCATGGACCATATTCTGACCATGACATATCAAATATTGTATCATCATCTACTATCTTCATAGTTGGCTTTGATATTCCGTCGCATGTACCGTCGTAGAAGAGTACATAATATTCGGGAGTATCATTATACTCCCAGTCCATGTTTACGTCGATGCTTGCACTTTGCTCTGTGAAGTTCCCTATATAGTATACTGGTGCATCACAGCTCCACCATGGAATTGGATAAACAGTCTTTCCTTTTATGGTAAAGTCTGAGAGGTAAACCTTCTCATTCCACTTTTCGGCTCCGCCCACCACGGCTTTGCCTATTTCTTGAATTATTTGACCTATCTTGTACTCTTTAACCATGCTTCCATTTGATGTATATATAACCCTAACAACGTCTGGAAGCTCCTTAAATGTGTTCCAAGATTCTAAGTCTCTTGCTGTCTTGTACTTCTTATTGTTGTATATTATTAGCTCGTAATCATCGCTCACATTAACTAATCGGGCAATTCTGAAGTCTCCTTCGATATCTAAGGTGGAGTTGGCTATCAAGAACCAGCCATCCCATCTGATGGTTACATTATCATCGGTTATCTCTGTAATATTAAATGAATCTTTAAGAAGAGTATCACTCTCATTTGCATAATCCTGATAAACAACGCATGGACCCCATGGCTGGAGTATTTCCATTTTTATATTAACATAAGGTGGAGTTGCAGTAGTATTAACTGAATAAACTGTGAAGTTCACGAAGTTGTCCATCGCATTTCCGTATCCCTTCTCGTCGAGATAAATAACTGTTTTATGGACATCGGTATCTTTTATGATCGTAACATTTATGAACTCTGTGGTGTTGTATTCCTTTCTTATCGGTATCAACTCAGTAGTATAATCATATTCTATAGCATTGCTTATATCCCCATCCATATCCCAATCGACCAAGACTAAATCAGAAGCTCTATTGTAATATATCTGCCTATTATATGGATAGTCAAAGCTTATGTTCAATACATCGGGGGCCTGATATAAGGACATGCCAGCCATGAATCCACCTAACAACTCTGCTGAATCTAAAACATCAACATTCATTATCTTTATGCCTGTTATTTTTCCAAGTCTGCCCGGCATTGTATGGACTTCGAAGTTTCTTATCTCGATTTCTGGATACTCCCATACGTTTGGCATTTTTACCCATGTTGCTTGAGAAGCTGGTAGGTCCAAATCCAAAGCTTGAATTTCAACCTTATAAAGCCCGCTAAGGTCTAATCCCGAAGTATTAACTTTTATTATAGCTACACCTGGTTTTCCAGTTTTATTTGTTACTGCCGAAGCTCCCGTTATTGGAATTCTCTCCATTGTAAAGCTACCCATTCTTATAAGAGCAGTTACGTTTACTGTTGCGTTTTTGAAAATTGAGCTATTCGACGGCGAGGTAACAATCACGGGTATTTTAATTACACTTCCAGCTTTATAAGTTCCCAGATTCATACCAGGCCAATCAGAGATCTTATTAGAGGTAAAGACAGGAACATACTGAGATGAAATTGCTGAATATCTTATATTCAGTAGATAAATTGGGCTTGCATTTTGAGCTAGCTGTATAGCTTCGTCTTGTGTATCATCTCCCTCGCTCATGTTCGTTGTCGGGCTTATCAGTACAGTGTCATATTTTCCAGCGGTTTGAGAATCTGCAAGAAGCATAAAGTATTCGTCATTATAATAATCTCCATCGCCATCCAAATCTATCTTAAGCCAATCGTTATCACGGGCTGGTTCTCCACTATATAAGAACTTTCCTGACTTTGATAGAGATTGATTAACTATAAACAAGAAGGTTTCATTGTTCCATGGGTCTCTACCTATGACGCCATCCACAGCTTGGAGATAAACATCTCCTGTGGCTGGATCAAGTTCTGTTATCTTCCATCTATATCCTGCGGCATCTGTGAATATATCGCCTTCTGTATAATAGGAAGCATTTGAGAAATTAACAAAAGTTGCATCCTCTCCTGCGGTAGTATTTATGAATAATCTTGGATTAGTGGAATTCCTATCAAAGAGGAAGTAGGTGGTGTTATACTTATAACTATCAAACGTCGTTATTTGGTTTATATCCAATATTCTTTTATCAATACAATAACAATTTGTATCTGCCACATCTGAAGGTTTGCCTACACTGAAACTTGCAGAACCACAGGTTTCATTAACTCTAAAGTTAGTTCTATTCTCTGCTACATTACCTTCATCTACATACCACCAATCCATTAACTGAGGAATACCTATTCCAAGCTGCTCTACTCGGAAGAAGAACCAAGTAGAAGCTTCTGCTCCAGAAGAATCATTTGCAACTATGGTAGCAATATACTCTCCCTGTACAAATCCGCTTAGATTAAAGGTTATATTGCATATGTTTCCATCGCATGCATAGGTTAGATTATTCTCTGAAAACATCTGACTTCTGGTTTTAAATGTAGTTTCCCATTCTCCTACCCTAGATATACTACTTATCCAAGCTGCAGTTATATTATGTGGTGCTCCTTGAATTGGCCACCACGATGTTATATTATCAAAACCTTGCACTCTTACCTTAGCTTGCTCATTTAATCCAAATTTGGGTGGCCAAGTTTCTTGATCTTCCACATCTGCCCAGAGAATAAAGGCTCTCGCATAGAACCATGCCTCTGTTACCTCTGTACCATAGGTTGCATTATATGCCTTAAGTCTTACAGCATACATGCCTTCTTGAGACACCGTACCTGCTGGCAGAATTATATTGCCATTTCCTGATATTATAGCGCTTACTCCAATGCTATCATTAACCACCGTGGGCGGTCTCCAGTTTTCAAAGGTTCCCATATACAGAAGCTTATCAATAGTTACCTCAGCTGTTATTGGGTTGCCCTCGAAATCTGAAATATCTACGCTTATATTCACCTCCTTATCTATTGCAACCTCCCAATTTGATGTCCATGCCCAGAAGTTAAAGCTTCTTACCTCAAACCATCCATAACCATAATCAGTAATTTCCGTTCCATCTGGTAGCGTATCTCTTATCCTGAACTTCACATCATATACTCCAGAATCCCATCCGCCAGAAGGAGGATGGAGCGTTAAAATACATGTACCATTTGTATTAGTTGTGCAATAGCTTGCGGTGGAGGAGGTTGGAGTACTAACACTTACTCCCGCTACCTTCTCCCATGTCATAGTATTTCTTACTTCGCTTAGTGAAACTATAACTCCCGACTTTGGAATTCTACCAGAAGCATCTGTAACTTCTATTGTCATGGTAACATTACTATTAGAACCATATATTCCTCTTCCGTCTGCTGGATAAGCCCATACGTTATATAGTCTAGTCTGGAACCATCCATCTCCAATCGCTTCTACTGTTTTTTCTACACCGTTTCTCGTAACATTTGCCCTTACCATAAACCTCACAAAGTGGTCTCCCATATAACTATCGTTTGCTATAAAGCTCAGCATAGCTAATCCCGACTTTGATGTAGCTGCATCGATAAAGTTCTCATTCACCATCTTGTCAGTAACAACCCCTCCTTCTTCTGAATATACCTCGATAATGGAAGCATCTAAAATTTTGCTTGGGTCTATATTGCTTCCACTTACCGGGTCATAGGCATTAATCACCAGATATATCGTACTCCCTGGTGAAAATGCAAAAGTAAATGCTCCTTCCTCAGTGCTAGCAGGATATGCAAAGACAAAGACTTCTTGGACACTTAAGGTGGTTACAGTACTTTCCTCGATTCCACTTACATTTGCACTTATCTCGGCTTGATAAATTCCAGTTTCATTTGGAGCTGTGAAAAGCAATACACATGCTCCTTCTCCAAACTCATTTCTCAGCTTATCTTTAATCTCTTCTGGAGGAGCTTCACCCTGATTCTCAAGGAATGTGAAAAATTCTGTCAGATTTGTTTTGTTATAGGTTCCATTAAAGAAATTGTTTCCTTCTGAATCGAATATTCCTGATAGAGAAATATTCAAACAGTTATTTGTTAAATCTGAAAGGTTTAGTAGCTCTCCAGTCCCCATGTCTGCTATTCCCACAAAAATAGCCCCTTGCTCACTAGGAGCGAACCCTTGGGAAGGTCCTTTATTTTTTGCTATTGGAAAAGCGAACAAATCATAGCTCTTTACAAGAAGTTTCATATTTCTTTTAGCTACTACTCCGTGATAGATTACTGCAAACTCAATGTTATATTCGCCCCGAGTAGCTGGAGCAGAGATATTTGTGGAGAGAGAGCCATTGACCAAAATCAAGGTAGCCTTAACATGAGCGGGTCCTATTATTGTTATGTTCATAGGAATGTTTTCACGAATTGGCAAATTCGTTGACTTGTTCAAAACCGCAGCCACTAAACTTAAGTTCGCACCAGGCTCAACCTCATAGGCTGGGTTACCTTCGGGTGTTTTAAGAGATACCACAAAGTTAAAGGTTTCAATGACATAGGAAACTCTGCCAATTTCATTTACCACCACATTAAAAACCCCGCCCGTGGTTCCAACCTGATTATTCTCAAAAATCACCGTACCATTATTACCTGTGGTTTTTGGCAATGAAATATTAATAAGAGTTCCTTTATCATCATATATCTTCATTGTAAGCTCTGCCCCACTTACAGGAGCGCCACTTGAGTTAATAGCCACAGCAAGGACATCGAAGGTTTCGTTACCAGTTCCCTCAAATTTAGAAGGAGCTTTATTTGCAAGGATTACCTCGCTTCCTAAGGGGTCTATATAAACGACCTCAAATTTTCTATCTCCAAGCTTAAGCTTTGAACCCTCTTCAAGGTTCTTATATATTGGTATCCCTGTCGCATCTGAGTTGTTGAACCATAACACATTATCATCATCTATATGAACAAAGGCATATTTTCCGGTTTCATCTTTCTCGACAGCTAAATACCAAAGAGTACCGTTAAACGAGAAATTCCCGTATCTCGCATTGGAGGTATTTATTTCTTCATCTAAGCTTGCTATACCCACAACTTGCTTATTTGCATTAAGCGGTACTACTATAACCGAAGGTAAGGTGTCGGGAGGATTTACAAGCACCACCATTACATCTGAAACCTGAGATACGCTAAAGCTTAGGGTTGTGGTAGCATCTCCAGAGGAA
Source organism: uncultured archaeon (assembly GCA_965613365.1). GTDB lineage: Archaea > Hydrothermarchaeota > Hydrothermarchaeia > Hydrothermarchaeales > CAZSVW01 > CBFDVL01. The sequence continues at coordinate 6,730 of CBFDVL010000058.1, forward strand.
ACATTTATATTATAATCTCCCTCTACATTAGGAGCTTTGACTATGGCTGAGAACGTTCCATTATTATTTGTATTAGTTGTATTTACGCTTATGCTCGAATTTGTGGAGTTAAATACAGTAATATTCACCTGAAAATTTGGAGCCACATCTGTGCCTGAATAAACGATTCCTGATACTTCGATGTCTCCTCCCGGAGGATAAACATTTTTATCTATAACAACTTGAATTACCTCCGATGCGTGAACAGAAGAAGCCACCAATACCAATATAATCAAGAAAACTAAACTAAAATAAAACTTCCTCCCGCACCCTATCAGTTTCATAAACCAACCTCCTCCAACTAATTATATCTCCCTACTTATGGTTTATAAATTTTACTTGGGTTTTTAATTTATTTTTCAACGATACCATATAGCCGAAAGAAGTAATGAATCTCAGCATACTTTATCTCCTGAGCATTGGCTTTATAACAGGGTTAAGTGGAGCCATGATCCCTGGCCCTCTCTTAGCTTTTACTATCGCCGATTCCATAAAAAAGGGAAGCAAAGCTGGATTTATTATTATTCTAGGACATGCTCTGGTGGAGATTTTTATAATTGCATTTCTATTTATCGGTCTCGGAAAATTTATAGGTTACATAGAAACTCCAGTTTATTTGCTGGGAGGTGCTTTTTTAATCCTTATGTCTTTTAGCATGCTAAAAGACAGAGATAAAAAGATTGATATTGAGAATAACTTTACTCAAGGCTCGTTTCTCGGAGGAGTTTCCTTTACTCTTTTCAATCCAGGCGTACCTCTGTGGTGGGCAACCATTGGGTATGCCCTTCTCCTACAGGGTTTAAATGTTCTCGGCAGCTTAGGAGTGGCTTTAGTTACAATAGGGCACTGGTTTGCTGATTTTGGATACTATTGCTCTGTCTCATATCTCGTAGCAAAAGGTAAAAAAATACTTACCAAAAGATATAAACTCGTAATCATAATTCTTGCTGGATTTCTTTTAATACTTGGCATTCACTTCCTTACAAAAGCCCTTGTAAGAATTCTATAACATCAGGTGGAAGCTCCTTAAAAATTTTTGTTACATCTTTTAGGTCAACGCTTCCAAACTTAAGTTCAGAGAGAAGCTTAGCTATCTGATTAAGCTGCTCATCATTAAGTTTTTCTAAACCTTCTTTAACTCTTAAAGAGCGCATCAATGCATCGCCTATGGCTTGCTTCCATCTTCTCTCATATTCAGCCAAGCTTTCCTCTGAGAAATCGTCCCTTTCTAAGGCTTCAATTAAAACCTCGCCAGCAATTATACCGCATTTCATTGCATTATAAATACCTCCCCCAGTTAGAGGGTCAACGTGCCTTGCGGCATCTCCTACAAGTACTACGCCATTAGAATAAGTTTTCTCAACAGGTCCTTGTACTGGCACACCTCCAACTACTACCCCAGTAACTTTTCCCTTTCTCAAATGTTCTTTTGAATTTATAAAATTCTTTAAATACTCCAAAGCTGGCTTATTCGCATTTCTTATTCCTAATCCCACATTTGCTATATCTTTGCCCTTTGGAAAAACCCAAGCATATCCTCTAGGGGCTACTTCTCTGCCAAAGTAAAACTCCATTATATCCTCATGCACATCTATACCAACCATCTCAAATTGCGCATTGGAAGTCATTTGGCTAAGCTTTGTTCTTGTGTTTAACCCCGCCATTCTACCGATCTTACTTTCTATTCCATCAGCACCTACAACTGCCTTACATTTGACAAGAAATTTCTTGCCGAACTGCTTGAGGAAAACTCCTTTAACTGAGTTGTCTTTTATTAGTAAATCATAGGCATAGGTTCTTGTTCTAACCTCTGCCCCAGCCTCGGCAGCATAAATCGCAAGATATTTATCAAACAACCTTCGCTCAAGAACATAACCAGTGTATTCTTCTCCAGTCATATCTACGAGAGTTCCATCTGGAGAATAAAGATAAGCTCCTCTTGTCCGAGAAGCAATGAACTTTTCTTTAATTTTAACGCCAAGAGCTTTAAGCCCTTCTATCCCCGTAGCTTCTGCACATCTTACTGCTACGCCGACCTCCGGTCTTTTTTCAACGAGCAGGACCTTTGCCCCCTTCTCTGCCAGTGTTTTTGCGGTCATGCTTCCTCCAGGTCCTCCTCCAACTACTACAAAATCGTATCTCATACTTCAATCGCCCCCACCGGACATGCTTTTTCACAGGCTCTGCATTTTATACACGACTTTTCATTAAATACAACGACTTCACAATCACATAACTCCAA
>CBFDVL010000059.1:0-9004 GCA_965613365.1 uncultured archaeon
ATTAAAAAGTTCGTTGGACTGAATGTCCTTTTACTGGGGATGGTTGTTTCAATGGGAATTAGGAGAAAAGAGGAGCTACACAGGCTTGTTTACATGTAGGTTTTGGGAGGACCTTATATAACATTATAACATTCCAAAGAGATATCCATATATCATAAAAAAGAAAGAAGAGACGATACTTTTAAAACTCAATCATCCTCATCAAATATAAACAGCTCCTCAATTGTTGTGTTTAATACTTTGGCCACTTTATATGCCAATTTAAGGGACGGATTGTACTTCCCCTTCTCCAAGAAAACGATGGTCTCTCTCCTAACCCCTACTTTTTTTGCTAACTCTTCTTGAGTCATATCGTATTTTGCTCTAAATTCCTTAATCCTCGTCCTCATTTCAATCCCTTTCTAGAAAAGTAAAATCTCGACAAGAACCATGAATAGATTCCGATGAGCAAGGAGATTTCATACATCTCTCTCAAATTCACCTTAAATATCCCATAAGAATCGATCCAAAAAATGATAGATAGGGATAAAACGGTTATCCAGAAAGCGTAATGCCCAGCTTTATCGTTTATCCTTTCTATTCTCTCATCGATGATGGTTTCTGTCTCCGGTTTTCTTGTGTAGTAAATATTTGAAATAAGTAGAAGAACTCCTCCCAAGATTAGCCCGCCACCCAAAGAATGAATATTAAGCAACCAGAACAAAATACCTATAAGAATCATCGAAATGCCGACATAAAACCCTGTTTTATTCTTTTCCACTCTCATTTTTTATCCACCTATTCCAAGTTTTTTCTGGAGTAGTATCCATAGAAATTCATGTAAAGAATTAGCAAGGCACACGCCGAAAAAGCCAGCGTATATCCGACTTCTATATGCTTGTTCAGCGCTATCAATGTTGTGCCAGCCAATGCAGCACTAGTTACAAAAACTTCGTATGTTTTTCTCGATGCTTTTTCGCTTATTCTTTGGGTTCTTTCATCCTCCATAACCTCTTTAACGCCTCTCTTACCCAATGCTATCAAAACTACTCCCATACTAAATGCAATCGCTGGTAATAATGCATTTCCTTTGGATACTCCATATCCAACCACCGCTCCCATTATCGCACATACCAAGGCTGCATATATTGCAAATTCCCTACCATTCATTTTCTCCCCTCCTTATTGTTATGTATTTCTAACATTATGTTAGATATATATAACATCGAGTATTTAAAATTTTCGACCGAATGAATTACAAATCAGCGGGCGAAGGTGGATTGGATATAACTATTTTATATCTATATCCCAAATATACTCTCCGCTACCTCGTATGCAAGCTGAGCATGTTTTTTGCCATTATTCACCGGTTTGCCATGCCCTGGTAATAGCCACTCGAAATCAAGCTTAGCCAGCATTTTTAGCGAGGCTAATAAATCTCTCGTATTTCCTCCAAGGTCTTCTCTTCCGAAGCTTCCATTGGGGAATAGAATATCGCCTGAAATTAAAATCTTCTTTCTCGGCTCATACAAACAAATACTCCCTGGTGTATGGCCAGGAGTATGTAAGACCTCAAATAAGTATTCTCCATTCTTTATTTTATTTGGTATAGGCTCTGGTTCAAAGGAAATTTCTCTGCCAAATAGCTTTGCTGTACCATAAAAATTTCCATTTTTTGCTTCTTCTATATCTTTTGGATGCATGTAGATTATTGCATTGAAATAATTATTACCTCCGCAATGATCTACATGAGCATGAGTGTTTATTATTATATCTACTTCACCAACTTTCCTCTTTATTTTCGGAGTTAAACCCAATCCGGTATCTACAAGAATAGTTTTCTCCCCTTCTATAACATAGACATTTGAATCATAACCTTTGCTTATGATTGCTCTTAATCCAGGTTCCATAGTCCAAGCTCCTTTGCTATCTCGAAGGCTTTTTCCATCTCTTGCGAACTTGTTCTTCTTGTTATATCTTTGTACTGCATTGCCTCAAACTCAGGGCGATACTGCGCCATTATGTTAACTCTAACCTCATTATCAAAGTTTTTTGCTATCCACTTTAAAATTCTTGAGGTGCAGCATTCAACGTGATTTGGCAACACCAAATGTCTTATTAAAAGCTCTGCCTGCTTCTTTGCAATGAGGTGGTTTCTTGTCATGATTTCGAAGTAATTTTTGGCTTTAGACAAACGCTCAGCGCATGCATTATTACCATATTTAAAGTCGGTGAGATAAACATCCACGCAGCCTTCTAAAAGCTTTATCGCTTCTTCAGTTAAGTACATATTGGAATTCCAGACTATTGGAACGTTTGTATCCAAAAAGCGAAGCATTTCAAGTATGGTATGCAAATGCGGTATAGGATCTCCTCCAACTAAATTCACATTTCTACTTTTCTCAAGGACTCTCCTTCTTTTGGCTAAGGAAGCAAGTTCCTTTGGCGTGATTGCAATGCCTTTTTCAACACTTCTTGAGATGGTCCAATTCTGGCAATAAACGCAATAAAAGTTACAGCCTATGAAAAAGAAGGTATGAGACGGCACTAAGCAGGCTTCTTCACCGTAATGCAAAAACTCGGAGGATAGTCTTGAGATTTTGCCAACACCACAAAAACCTTTTTCACCCTTTGCTCTATTTACATTGCATTTCCTCTCGCAGAAGTTACAGTTTTCAAGCATTCTATTGGCAAGCTCTATTTTTAAATCCAAAAGATTTTTCTCCTTGACTTCAATTTCTTCTGGCTTCAATTCAAGAAATTTTGAAATCAGATTGACTTTTTCGCCATGCTCTTCCCATAGTTCTTCGCTTGGAGAAGAAAGATCAACATCTATTGCTATGCCCTTTGTTATAAGAAATCTTGCAGCCCTTTCATTCCTGCATACCCTTATGTATCTCCCTAAAGCTTTCTGCACACCTTTATCTTCAAAGGCAAATAAAGCATCAGGTCTGAGCATAAACATATTTATACTGTTGTTAAAACCATAATATATTTTTAATTTGCCCAAAGCAAATTAAAAGGAAGGAGGTAAAGAAATGAGAGAAAAAGTTGAAGAGGTTCTTAATAGAATACGCCCCGCTTTGCAAGCAGATGGTGGCGATGTTGAGCTTGTGGATATCGAAGATGGTGTGGTTAAGGTAAGATTGAAAGGAGCTTGTGGCTCTTGCCCATTTTCCATAATAACATTGCAAGTTGGAATAGAGCAGGTGCTGAAAAAAGAAATACCAGAGGTTAAGAAGGTAGTATCTGTTTAACCCAATCGGCGGGAAATCCCCTTCCGAAAGGGAGGGGGTGAAAGCCTGCTGCACAAGATATCGAAATTCTACGTTGACAGCTATGATGTTATTATCTTAGAGGATTTGCAAATTCAGAACATGGTTAGAAACCACAACTTAGCTCAAAAGATACTCGATGCCTCTTGGAGTAAATTCATTCACGTGCTCTCCTACAAGGCTGAGAGAGCTGGTGGGAGAGTCGTAAAAGTAAATCCGAGAGGCACATCAGAAGCTCTGTCGTTCGATGATCCCTACAGAGACTACATCTCGGCTTGCAGAATAAAAAGTAGGGGGCTGGGACGACCCTGTCAGCCCGTGGAGAGAGGACCCCTACTCCGCATAACCTCACATGAGGTTGTTGTGGGGCAAGTCTTCTCGATGAAGCAGGAAGCTCCTTGCGTAAGCGAGGGGTAGTTCACAATGCTACTTTTTGGAACTGCTGGCGTGCCTATAAGCTCCAAGAAGAGAGATACAATCTCTGGCATAGTTACATGTAGGGAGCTTGGTTTAGACTGTATGGAAATCGAGTTCGTACGCGGAGTTAGAATGGGCGTGGAAATGGCAAAGAAGGTAAGAGAGGTTGCAATAAAAGAAAATATCAAGCTCTCGGTGCACGCTCCCTATTTTATAAATTTAAACTCGAGTGAGAAAAGCAAAGTTGAGATGAGCAAAAAAAGAATAATAGACTCAGCTAAAATCGGAGCTATATGCAATGCTAAGGACATAGTTTTTCATCCCGCCTACTATGGTAACAAGTCAAAGAAAGAAGTTTATTCTGTTGTCAAGAGGGAAATTGAAGACATTCTGAGCAGGGTTGAGGACGACGTTATACTTAGACCAGAAACCACGGGAAAGCCTTCGCAATTCGGAACGCTTGAGGAGATATTATCTTTAAGTCAAGAGGTTGATAATGTTCTGCCTTGCATAGACTTTGCTCATATCCATGCCAGATATTTTGGAAGGTATAATACCTACGAAGAATTCTGTGAAATACTTGAAAAAATTGAAAAAACTCTTGGTAAAGAAGCCTTGAAGAACATGCACATCCATGTATCTGGAATAGAATATGGAAAGAAAGGAGAGAAAAGGCATTTAAACTTAAAAGAGAGTGATTTTAATTACAAAGCTCTTCTGAAATCCTTAAAGAATTTCAAAGTTGAGGGCATGGTCATATCTGAAAGTCCAAACCTCGAAGGAGATGCGTTGTTGCTTAAGAAGGAGTATGAAAACATGTAAAAAAAACAAATATTATCTGACAAAAGTAAAAAGTCAAAAGTGGGCATCCCACGAGCTATAATATGAAAAATCCTTCTATGTGATATGGAGGATTTTTGGCAGATTAAGAGAAGCTTACGACATTAGTCTCCTCCACCAAAAATATTAGTGGCGAAGTTAAGCTACAACAGAAAAAGTAGAAAAGTGGGGGGGAGGTGGAGGTGCATTTTAAATTTCTTAAAAAATTATTTATAAATTTTATTTTTCGGACTTCGAAAGTTTCAACATCCTTATCGCAAGTAGAGCGGCATTCTTTGCATTATCTATACCTACAACTGCAACCGGCACACCCGGTGGCAATTGAGCCATCGCAAGCAAAGCATCTAAGCCAAGGAGCTTCACCTCTCTTGGCAATCCAATGACAGGTTTTTCTGTGTAAGAAGCTATAAATCCTGGTAAAGCTGCGCTTAATCCTGCAATTGCTATAAATACCTTAGCTTTTGTGCTTTGCACTATTTCTTTAACCTTTTCTGGCTCACGATGAGCAGAGGCATAATAAGTTTCGTAAGTTATATCATGCTCCCCTAATACCTCCTCTACTTTTTTTACCAAGGGTTCATCAGACCTACTACCAGCAATTATCGCCACTTCGCTCATGTTTTCACCTTTTCAAAGCTTTTTTAATCCTTTCCATGCCCTCCGCTATTTTCTCTATGCTTGTCGCATAGGATATTCTTAAAAATCCTTCTCCGCAAGCTCCAAACGCTTTTCCCGGGATAACTGCTACCTTTGCTTCTTCAAGCAAATAGTTTGCAAGTTTGAAGGAATCCTTCTCATAGGCAGAAAAATTTGGAAAGGCATAAAATGTACCTTTTGGCTCAAAGCATGTTACGTCGGGAATTTCTCTCAGCATCTTTATTAGCTCATCTCTGCGTTTTTTAAACTCGCCAACCATGAATTCTACTTCTTCCTGACTACCTTTAAGAGCAGCCACTCCAGCTTTCTGAACAAAGGAAGTGGCACAGCTCACAGAATGCTCATGAACTTTTTTCATTCCATCGATTATTTCCTTAGGTGCTGCTGCATAGCCAAGTCTAAAGCCTGTCATGGAATAGGCTTTTGAAAAGCCATTTACCGTTATAGTTATGTTTTTCATCTCTGGAAAAGAGGCTATACTAACATGTTTTTCTCCATAGGTAATTTTCTCATAAATTTCGTCTGAGATAACGTATATGCCATGCTCCAAGCAAATGTCGGCAATAGCCTTCAAGTCTTTTTTTGTGAGCATAGCCCCAGTTGGATTGCAGGGCGAGTTTATTATTAGTGCCTTTGTTTTTTTTGTAATCTTTTTTTCTATTTCTTCTGGGGTAAGGGCAAACTCATCCTCCTCATAAGTTGGAATAAAAACAGCTTTACCTCCAGCGATTTGAACCATTGGTTCATAGGAGACCCAGCATGGGTCGGGTAAAAGAACCTCGTCCTTAGGGTTAACCAAGGCTAAGATAGCTTCAAACAATGCCTGCTTTGCTCCGGGAGTAACGATGATCTCATCTGGCGAGTAATCGATGCCATTCTCTTTTTTAAGTTTCTCTGCAATGGCTTCTCTAAGCTCGGGGATTCCAGGAGAGGGAGTATAGTATATGAACTTCTCTTCCAATGCTTTAATCAAAGCTTTCTTTATATGCTTAGGAGTATCGAAATCAGGCTCTCCTCCTCCCAGCCCAACAACATCTATTCCTTTAGCTCTCATCATTTTTGCTTTAGCTGTAATCTCAAGAGTGGCAGAGGGAGCTATATTGGAAACTCTCTCTGAAAGCATGGTTGAATATTCATTGATAAAAATATTTAAATGCTATCCCATAATCCTTAAAAAAGAAAAAATGAAAAAAGTTTAATTTCTCCTTCTTAGTAGCATGATAGGAAGCAGTGGAAGTACTGCAAAAATAACGATTGCCGTAGGTCCGCATATACCCTTCTTTGGTGCTGCGGGAGGTGCGGGCTTTTCTTCGGCAGGTGCAGGTTTTTCTTCTGCAGGTTTTTTTACACCAGCTTTCTCTAACATTCCATTAATCGGCGTTGGTACCGGTTTTCCACAACCTAATGCTGCATCGTTGTTCCAGGAACCACAGAATCCGAATTTCAAATTCTTCACATTATATCCCAAGGCACCAAGTACAGCAGTAACCAATCCACCAGAATGCCCTGTATAGCAGTATACAACTATCTGGTCATTGCCGGTTTTTGCCTTATGCTCATCTAAAGCCGCCTGAATTTTAGCGAGATTTTCGGGTTTTGCAATCTCGGTCCAAGAGGATATCCATATGGCTCCGGGGATATGTCCTTTTTCATAATGTTCCTTCTTTCTCACGCTTATTATTAGGGGATCGTTACTCGGGTCATCTCCGGGACCATAAGCAACCCCATCTCCATTGTCATCTATGGCATTGAGTAGAAGCTGAGCTGTTGTAAATACTCCGCTCGGTCCTTTGCTAAGGAAAGCTTCTCCAGTATCTGCCCACACTATGCCTCCCAAGAAGAAAAATATCACAAAAAGTCCAAACAATATTTTACTCATTTTCATGTTTTCACCCTCATGTTGAGATTATTCCTTCTTTGTTCTTTAAATATTTTTTTGTTAACTCTACTTCACAAGTTTTCTATTACCACATTAGTTTTCCCTCGCGATGCTTTATTATTATATTTTCGCTGTGAACTGGAGGTGTTAAAACCAATCAATTACCGTCTTGAAATCCTTGTCTCTTGCCTCGCTATGAGGATATGAAGAAAAAAGTAGTTCGGTTTTTTATTCTCCTTCCCTTTCTTCGAGACCCTCGAAAAATAGACTCTGCGCCGGCTACCCCGTCTCCATTCCGCCTCGCCTCGAGGAAGAAGTACTCATAAGCTATTCTGGATTACCATTCGAAATTTTCCCGCAGTTAATTCAAAAGTTATTCGCACATAATAAAAAATAATTTAAATGCTTATCCTATAAGAGAAAGAATGAGATGAAAAAAATCGCAATTGTAGATACAACTTTTGCAAGATATGATATGGCAAGTGATGCCATAGATGAAATAAAAAAGCTCACGAGTAATGTTAAGATAGTTAGAAGAACCGTGCCTGGAATGAAAGATCTTGCAGTAGAATGCAAGCGTTTGCTTGATGAGGACTGCGATATAGCCATGGCTTTTGCAATGCCTGGTAAGGAAGAAATAGACAAGCTCTGCGCTCATGAGGCTTCTCTTGGAATAATGTTCGCAAGATTATTGACAAACAAGCACATAATCGAGGTTTTTGTTCATGAGGATGAAGCAAAGGATGAGAAAGAGCTTGCAATGCTCTGCGAGAGAAGGGCAAGAGAACATGCGAGAAACGTGGTCAACCTTCTTTTCTATCCAGAAAAACTTACAAAAAAAGCTGGTACTGGGCAGAGAGAAGGATTTGAAGATGTAGGACCAATAAGGTAATGGAAATGATATGGGTAGATATAACAAATTTACCGCATGTTCTCTTCTTCAAAGATTTCATTAGAAAACATGATGTACTAGTAACCGCAAGAGAGCTTGGCAATTTGCCAGAGCTCTTAAAAATGCATGGCATTGATTATGTACTCGTGGGGAAGCATGGCAAAGATAAAAAAAGCAAGCTCATAGAAAGCTCAAAGAGAATAAAGAAGCTTGCCAAGATAGTATCAAAACATAAAATAAAAGTTGCGATATCAAAGCACTCCGTTGAGCTTCCAAGGGTAGCCTTTGGTCTTGGTATTCCCTGCTTGCAGGTTGTAGATAATGAGCATGCGGAAAAGCAAAATAGACTTTTTTTATCATTATGCGATAGAATAATTGTTCCAGAAGCATTAAATGAGAGAAAACTGGTGGAGCAGGGAGCAAGGAAAGATAAAATCATAAAATTCAAAGGAATATGCGAATATGTGCATGTGAAGAATTTTCTGCCTTCTCAACCAGAGGTTAATGGCAAGTATATTTTAATAAGACCCGAACCTTATTATGCAAGCTATTTCTATGCCGAGAGAAAAACTCAAGAATTAATAAATATCGCATGCGAGCTTGGTTATAGAGTTGTGGTTATACCCAGAGAAAATGAGGAATATAAAAACGCGTTGCATGTTAATGCAACAGATGCTCTAAACTTAATTTACCATGCTCAGGCTTTCATAGGAGGAGGGGGGACAATGAACAGAGAAGCTTCTCTGCTTGGCACTCCAGCGATATCTTTCTATCCTCAAGAGCTTCTGGGCGTTGATAAATTTTTAATCGCCAAAGGAATACTTTTCCATACTAATAAACCTGAGGAAATTTCAGAAAATCTTAAAGAGCTTGTGGAGAAGAAGGAGGAGCTTAGAGAGAAAGCAAGAAAAATCATCGAAAACATGGAAAATCCTCTAGAGGTTGTGGAGAGGTTGCTGTATGAAGATAGTATTTGCAAAGGGTGAAGGTGAACTACTCCGCCCTTACGGACGGAGCTTCTACCTTCAGAGGCATTGGCCTCATCATTATCATCGGTAGTTCGGG
>CBFDVL010000060.1:0-8917 GCA_965613365.1 uncultured archaeon
TTCAAGCAGAAGACGGCATACGAGATCATGCCTAGTCTCGTGGGCTCGGAGATGTGTATAAGAGACAGGCTTTAAAATATTCTCCTTCTTCAAAGGTTCTGGTTATAAGTGAAGAAAAACATGTAGCCTATCCGAGATGTGATTTGCCCTATTTGTTATTTTCTGGAAAGCTTCCTTCTGATGCTGGCTACTCAAGAATAAAAAACCTTGAGATTTTAAAAGGCGAGACCGCAAAAGGCATAGATATAAAAAATAAAAAGGTGAGATGTAGCTCAGGGGAGTTTGAATATAAATCCTTAGTTATTGCCACAGGCTCAAGAGTTTTTATCCCTCCCATTCCGGGGGTTGAAAGCGAGGGTGTCTTGCCTTTTAGAACGCTTGAAGACTTTAATAAGTTAAAGGAACTCCTTTCCTCTGCTGAAAAAATTGTTATCGTTGGCGCGGGTGCTGTTGGTTTGGAGCTTTCTGAGAATCTATCTGAAAAAGATTATGAAGTAACAATAGTAGAGATGTTTTCTCAAGTGTTGCCGAGAGCATTAGATAAGGACATGGCTTTACCTATTGCAAAGCTTATGACTGAGAGGGGTATAACTCTTAGACTTGGAGAAAGGGTAGAGAAAATCAAAGCAGAGGATGGCAGAGTTAAAAGCGTTGCCTTAGGCAAAGAGGAAATTTCTGCCGACGTAGTAATTCTTGCAACTGGAGTAAGACCAAATGTTGAGCTCGCCAAAAATGCCGGCATTGAAATAGGAAAAACTGGAGGAATAAAAACCAACCCAAGAATGGAAACAAATATAAAAAATGTTTTTGCCGCCGGCGATTGTGCGGAAAATATTCATTTCTTGACAAAAGAGCCTTACTTAGGTTTGCTCGGCTCAAGTGCATATAAACAAGGAAAAGTCGCAGGTATAAACGCTGTTGGCGGAAACTTGAGCTACGAAGGTGTTATAAATCCCCTAATATTGAAAATTTTTGATTTGGAGATTGGTAGCGTTGGGTTAAACGAGGAGGAAGCAAGAAAAAGATATGGAGAATGCATAATAACAAAAGCAACAACCGATGAAAAAGCTTTGTTTAACGACGGCTTTACCACTGTTAAGCTTATAGCGACAAAAGAAGGAAGAATTGTGGGATGTCAGATGATTGGGAAAAGAATTCCGCCCAAGATAGACATGCTTTCTATAGCAATAAAGAAGGGAGTAACCGTCGAAGAACTTATGCTTCATGAAACAAGCTATGCACCTATTCTAACGGTTCAAATATCTGCTATTACTTTGGCTGCAGACGTTGCTTGGAAAAGAATTATCCGAAGGAGGAGATGAGGCTTTTTATTTCTTAGTCTTTCCATAGCATCAATAGCCACTATAAAAATCGATCTCTTTTTCATACACCCTGAAGCCTAAATATTTTTTCTTTCAGGCTCATTTTTCATAACTCAAATTCTCAATTATTTTAGCTCCATATTCTCTTGTTCCTATTGTTACTGCTCCTTCCATCTGCCTCGCAAGGTCATAGGTAACATTCTTTTGCAATATGGTTTTCTCAATGGCGTTTTTTATCGCTTCTCCGGCTTCTTTCCAGCCTATATACTCAAGCATCATAACCCCTGAGAGAATAATAGAGGTTGGATTTACCTTGTTAAGCCCAGCATACTTAGGTGCTGTGCCATGAGTTGCCTCAAAAACTGCAACGTAATCACCAATATTCGCTCCTGGTGCTACTCCTAAGCCACCAACTTGGCCAGCGGCAGCATCTGAGAGGTAATCTCCATTTAAATTGGAAGTAGCTATCACGTCATACTCTTGCGTTCTGGTGATTAACTGTTGAAACATGTTGTCTGCTATTCTGTCTTTAATAACGATTTTCCCTTCGGGAAGCTCTCCATTGTGCTTAGACCACAACTCATCTTCGGTTATGACAAAGCTTCCAAATTCTTCTCTTGCTACCTCATAGCCCCACTCTCTGAAGGTTCCTTCGGTGTATTTCATTATATTGCCTTTATGCACAAGGGTTACGCTTTTTCTATTATTATTCAATGCATATTCTATTGCCTTTCTTACCAGACGCTTGGTACAAAATTCACTTATTGGCTTTAGTCCTATGCCTGCGTCTTCTCTTATTTTTATGCCAAATTCCTTCTCTAAAAACTCTCTAACCTTCTTTGCTTCTTCGCTTTTTGCTTTCCATTCTATACCAGCATAAACATCTTCCGTATTTTCTCTGAAGATGACTATATCCATATGCTCGGGATGCTTCATCGGAGATGGAACACCTTTTATATAAAAAACTGGTCTTACACATGCATATAAATCTAAGCTTTGTCTTATTGTTACGTTTAAGCTTCTGTAACCCTCGCCTACAGGTGTGGTGAGAGGGCCTTTCAAAGTAACCACATGCTCTTTTATTGCTTTTAATGTTTCCTCTGGTAAAAGCTCGCCATATAGCTCTTTTGCTTTGCTACCAGCGAATATCTCCTTCCATTCTATGCTTTTCTCGCCATTATAAACTTTCTCAACAGCCTTTGATAATACCTCTCTTGCTACACTCACTACCTCTGGCCCTATGCCATCGCCTTCAATATATGGTATGGTAACATTATCTGGAACAGAAAGTTTGAAAGCTTTGCCATCGAAAGAAACGCTAATCTTCATTTTTAACCATCCTCACAAAATACTCATGTATCCTTGTATCCCGAGTTAGCTCGGGATGAAAAGTGCATGCAAGGTATTTCTCTTGCCTAACCAGCACGGGGGTTTTATACTCAGCTAAGACTTCGCCTTTATTCACTTTTGTTATTATAGGTGCTCTTATAAAAATCGCCTTGAAGTTTTTGATACCGAGCTTAGGAATGTCTAAATAAACTTCAAAGCTTTCTCTTTGCCTTCCATAAGCATTTCTTTCTATCTCTATATCCATGAGATTTAAAGAGAATTGCTCGCTATTTACAATTTTTTTGGCAAGAAGGATTGCTCCTGCACATGTTCCAAAAATATATGGCTCTGCATCTTTGATAGCTTTATCAATCTTATTTTTTACAATTAGCTTTCCTATGGTTGTGCTTTCTCCTCCGGGTATAATAAGTCCCTTTATATTTTTAATATCGTCGCCAGTCTTAACTATCTTTACGTCTTCTTTGAGCATTTTAAACATGCTAACATGCTCTATTACATCGCCCTGCAAGCCAAGAACGCCGAGCATTGATTAAACGCCTCTGGTTTGAAGTAAAGCTTCTCTTGGCAAGCTCCTTATATCCAAGCCTTTCATTGCCTCTCCTAAACCTTTTGAAACCTCTGCAAGAACCTCTGGGTCGTCGTAGTAGGTTGTTGCTACAACTATTGCCTTAGCTCTCGCCTCTGGGTCTTCGGATTTAAATATCCCCGAGCCTACGAAAATTCCATCTGCTCCAAGTTGCATCATCATCGCAGCATCCGCGGGAGTAGCTATACCCCCTGCTGCGAAATTAACCACCGGTAGTCTGCCAAGCTTTGCTGTTTCTTTAACAAGCTCAAAGGGTGCCTGAAGTTTTTTCGCCTCGGCATATAACTCTTCCTCGCTCATCGTTGTCAGCTTTCTTATTTCTCCCATCACCTTACGCATGTGCCTAACAGCTTCTACAACGTTGCCAGAACCCGCTTCTCCCTTTGTTCTTATCATCGCTGCTCCTTCTGCTATTCTTCTTAACGCTTCTCCCAAATCTCTGGCTCCGCAAACAAAAGGAACCTTAAACTTGGTTTTATCTATGTGGTTTTCTTCATCCGCTGGGGTTAAAACTTCGCTCTCGTCTATAAAATCTACACCTAAGGCTTCCAGTATCTGAGCTTCCACAAAATGTCCTATTCTTACCTTTGCCATCACCGGAATACTTACGGCGTCCATAATCTCCTGAATTTTCTTTGGATCTGCCATTCTTGCAACTCCGCCTGCCGCTCTTATATCAGCTGGCACTCTCTCAAGAGCCATTACCGCTACGGCTCCAGCCTCCTCTGCAATAATCGCCTGCTCAGCATTGGTAACGTCCATTATTACTCCGCCCTTCAGCATCTGTGCCAAACCACGCTTTACTTTTATGGTTCCTACTTCAATTTCCATTTATGCAACCTCCAATAAATTTAATAACCTCCTTTTTCTTTTTTATTGCTTCTTCCTTCGCTCTTTCTATATCTTTTATTTTTTCCTCTTTATCCATTGGCGAGAAATCACCGATAACTTTTTTTATCGGTGTGTAAGGCGACTCTCTAAACTTTACCTCAAGCTTTTCGTCTCCAAGCACTACGCCTTTACCTTTATCAACATAACCTACCTCATAAATTTTTGTTATCCTCTTCAAATATTTTTTAAGTTCTTCCGCATGCTCTTCTGGAACAATAAAAAGCAAGCTCTCTGTTGAAATTCCGAGGTAGTCTATATTAAGCTCATTTAACATTTTAAGAACATTTTCATTGACGGTCTTCTCAAGACCATCGTAGAAAACAAGTTTTTTCCCTGATACTCTTGATATTTCCCAAGCATCTCCTCTTAGTCCGCCGTTAGTAACGTCGCTCATCGCATTGACTTTGCTAACGAAGTTTTTTTCTATTATCATATTGCAAATCCTTGCAAAGTCAACATTGAGCGTTATTTTGACTACGTCAAAATAATTATTATATATAGCTATTGTTGAGATGGTTCCTCCTCCCTTGCCTTCGGTTAGCAGAATAACATCTCCCTCTCTTGCATTTTTTCTTAGCGTGGGTTTTTTATTAGCTATGCCTACAGCTCCTACTGCAGCCACTAACCTATCTCCAAATACCATGTCTCCGCCTATTCTGAGCGTGCTTCCAGAAACTAA
Organism: uncultured archaeon; assembly: GCA_965613365.1. GTDB lineage: Archaea > Hydrothermarchaeota > Hydrothermarchaeia > Hydrothermarchaeales > CAZSVW01 > CBFDVL01. The sequence continues at coordinate 4,829 of CBFDVL010000060.1, forward strand.
GGGTGTAGAGGTAAGCTCTCCTACTGTTGCAACACCAGAAGTAAAATCAAAAAGCTTTCCTATGTCTCCGTCGTCGCCTAAATGCAAATCGCTTATCATAGCCTTTGGCAAAGCCCCCATAACATAGATATCTCTTAGAGCTGCTCTTGCGCAATGAAAACCTGCGAGAAAAGGAAACTCGCTCAAGCGAGAGTGCATGCCGTCTATCGCTATAGCAATATATTCTCCACCTTTAACTACTCCAGCATCGTCAAGCATAGTAGCATCTACCAAAGCTTTCGTTTTGCCTATGATTTCTGCTATTTTCTCATGAACAAAGAAATCGCCTTCACCACGAGAACCTACTCCAAATTCGCCCATTTTGACTTTTGCTCTTGGATAGCTCAGAACCTCTCGCAAAAACCCATCTTTTATTTTTTCAACTTTCAAGGAAGTTGAGACCTCATTAAAAACAGCTTTTGAAAATCTTTCGCTTAGCTCCTCGCCCCAATCCTTGAACTCCTTTATGACTTCCTTTAGCTCTGCAATTATTTTCTTTTCGTCATAACCCTTTATTATTCTCCTTCTAACAAAGCCTTCCAAGTCCATTGATTTTAACTCATTTTCTTAACTATGAAAAAATAACAAAACCTTTATCTCTTTAAAGAAGTAAAAATTGAGATGATGTCTCATGAAAAACATGAAAAGCATTTAAAGGAAATCGTTGAAAAGTTAAAGAAAGATAAAGATGTTTTAGCTTTGATAGTCTATGGCAGTTATGCGAGAGATGAACCCTACAGAGATATAGACTTATGCATTGTTCTTTATCCTGAGGCTGAAGATAAAAATTTTGAAAAAAGGTTGGAGTATTCCGAATATGAGGATATAGATGTTCAAATATTTAATACTCTTCCCTTATACATAAAGGTAAGAATATTTAAAGAGGGCAAGCTAATACATTGTAAAGACGAAGAGTTACTCTATGATATTGCAATTAGAACGATTAAGGAATATGAACTTTTTAAACCGAGATACAAGCTTTATTTAGAGGGCGTTCTCTATGGATAAAGAAAGAATATTAGTCAAGTTGGATGAGATTGAACAATATCTCTATGAAATCTATGCTAACATGCCCCAAAGTTATGAAGAATATAGGGCAAATCCTCTTCTAAAAAGAGCAATGGAAAGGCTTTTGCAAATAACCATTGAAGCATGCATAGATACTTGTGCTATACTCGTTAAGGAAATGAAATTGGGATTACCTTCAAGCGATGAAGATTTTATAGATAAACTTAAAGGCAAGGTTCTATCAGAAGAAAACGTTTCTAATCTCAAGATGATGAAGAAATTCAGAAATGTATTGGTTCATGGATATGCAAAGATAGATGATTATAAGGTATTTAAAATTTTAAATGATAATATGGAAGATATTGAGAAATTTATAGATGAAATAAAGGATTTCCTAAGAAAACATTCTTAAAAGCTCTTCTCTGCTCAATTTTTGCCTATGCTCTTGGTCTTTCCATAGTTTTCTTACAAAATAAAAATATTCATATAGGTCAAGCTCATCCTTGGCATAGATTATTCTGTGGTTCTCCATGATTTCTACTTTTAGATAAAGTGGTAGCTCCTCAAAGATTTTTACATCGTATTTCGCTGTGTTAACCCTTCGCAAAATCTCATGCCATAGCTCATCTCTATCGCAATTTGGAGCGACTATGCAAATATCCACATCGCTTCTCTCAGTTTCTTCACCTTTAACATGCGAACCAAAAAGTAATAAGGCAAGAATGTTTTTCTTAAGGGCAAATTCAAAGTCTTTTAAGATTTTTTGTTTATCCATTTTTCCACAACCTCAACAAATTTCTCAACGTACTGAAGAAGGGAATCAATGCTTCTTAAAGCTCTTAAATCATCTGTGCCGTTATACCTATGCACCAATACGTTTCTCAAGCCATTAAACTCCTTTAGTACGTCTCTAAGCTCTTTATCTAATATTTTTCTTTCAAAAAGCATGTTTATATTTGTGCAATCATCCTTAGGAACAAGTTTTTCATCTTTACATATCATGGCAATAATATCCATGCTCGCCTCTGCTATCTCCTGAAAAGCTTTATATATTGCCAATTTTGTTTTATTATTATAGATTAACTCTTCTAAATCCTTTTCTCCAAGCCATTTCTTGGCTTCATCTGTTCTCAGGAGAATTAAATTAAGCTTATCTTTGTATCTCTGCAGTCTTTTCTCGGAAAGCATGATATTTTTTAACTCCTCAGGGCATAAGTAGGTTTTGGTTTGCATGACTTTCAAAAATTAGAGTATTATATAAACCATTCCTAGTTCTCTAGCATTCTCATAAATTCGTCTCTTGAGACTATTATTATTTAGATAACCAATCCTCAAAATCCTTCCATTACTACACTTGGAAATATAAACTTGATAGAGGTTTTCATTCCGTATACTCACTTAACTATCACCTTATCTTTGTCGTAAAATATCGTAGAAAAGTGTTTACTAACGACGAAATCATAGATTTTCTCAAGCAAAAGATTCTCGAAATCTCCGAAACATTTGAAGTTGAAATACTTGCCATAGAATGCGATGCAGACCACGTTCACATTCTATTCAAAGCGAAACCAACTCTGAACATACCCAAATACATCAACGCTCTGAAAACCATTACTTCAAGGGAAATCAGAAGAAATTTCCCGGAGGTAAAGAAGAAGCTGTGGAGAAACGTTTTCTGGTCACCTTCCTATTTCTTAGCAACGAGCGGACAAGTAACGTTGGATGCTCTGAAAAGATATGTAGAATCACAGGGTGAAAACGATGCTGATTAGTTACAAATTCCGCTTACACCCATCGAAAACTGTTCAGGCTAAATTGCAAGAACAGCTTGGGCTATGTCGTTGGCTGTACAATCGCTTACTCGAAGAAATCAACAAAGCTAAGGAGGATGGAAGGAAGCTAAGGCAAACAGATACACAATCTCTAATCCTCAAACTTAAGAAAGGGAAACCAGAATTAAACAAAGTCTATTCCAAGGTTTTGCAGATGGTGAATTATCAGTTGTGGTCAAACATAAAAGCTCTTGCAAGGTTAAAAAAGAATGGAAAGAAAGTCGGTAAATTAAGATACAAAACTGGAAACTCCTTCAAAACCATCAATTTCAACCAGTCAGGATTTAAGCTTGATTTTCATCGGAAAAAACTCGTTCTATCCAAAGTTGGTGAAATTCCTATCAAGTTACATCGTCCAATCGAGGGTAGAATCAAAGGAGTGACTATCAAGAGAGAGAAATCGGGTAAATGGTTTGCTATTGTGCAAGCTGAAGTTAGTGAACAAACACTACCATCAACTGGAAAAGCAGTAGGAGTAGATGTGGGAATTCAACACTTCTGCGTGGATTCAGATGGAAACTACTTCGAAAACCCCAAGTTCATAGATAAAACCCTAAACAAAATCAAGAAATTGCAGAAACAACTATCAAGAAAACAAAAAACCTCCAAAAACAGGGAAAAAGCAAGGATTAAACTGGCTAAGGCTTACGAGAAGCTGGAAAATCAGCGTAACGATTTCCTCCACAAGCTTAGTAGATACTATGTGAACAATTACGATGTAATAGTTGTTGAGGATTTAGATGTCAAAGGCTTGGTTGAAAACGGTAAATCATCAACTTTGAACAGACATATACTTGATTCATCATGGTCTAAATTCATCCAGCTACTCTCCTTCAAGGCTGAAAGAGCTGGGAGGAGAGTAGTTAAGGTAAATCCCACTAATACATCCAAAAGATGTGTTAAGTGCGGTAACGTTTTGGACTTGAAGTTAAGTGATAGAGTATTCAAATGTCAATGTGGATGGGAGGCGGACAGAGACTACAACGCCTCCCTGAACATCCTGAATGTGGGGCTGGGACAGTCCCGAATGCCTGTGGAGGGAGAACCTCTACCCTGCGTTATCTCTGCAATAGAGGTATTGCAGGGCAAGTTCTCCCTGAGAAGCAGGAAGCCCCTTGCGTGAGCGAGGGGTAGTTCACTGATGTCCTCTGAAACCATAGCCACATTCACACTATACGCATAAAACTTTCGATTTGTAATACTTTTAAAT
>CBFDVL010000061.1:0-8815 GCA_965613365.1 uncultured archaeon
AGTCTCGTGGGCTCGGAGATGTGTATAAGAGACAGACTTTCTACAAATATAATTTATTTATTAAATTCCGAAAAATATTTTAAATATAAATTAATAAAAGCCGAATTATGATAAGAAGAAAAATCCAACTAAGTGGTAAATTAACTTATGTTGTTTCGTTGCCAAAAAAATGGGTAGAAAAGACAGGACTTAAAAAAGGAGATGAGATAATCATTTACCCGCAGGATGACAACACACTACTTCTATCTCCAGCTGTACTTCCTACCGAAATTAAAAAACGCGACATAACCTTAGATGTAACTGGTAAACCAATGGATCATGAATCTTTAGAGAGACTTTTAATCTCTTACTATGAAGCGGGTTATGATACTATTCGTATACTCAATAAGCATGTAATAACAGAAGAGTTAAGAGAGGGGGTAAGAAAAGTTCTCAGAAAACTTAGCGGACTTGAGATAATAGAAGAGAGTGCAAAAGAGATTATCCTACAGTCTTTTCTTGATGTAACACAGATAAAGGTAGAAAAAACTCTAGAAAGAATGGAGATTATATTAAAATCAATGATGTCCGACTTAATTTTCGCAATAGAAGAAGAAAATAAAAAAGTTTTGAGAAATCTCATGTATCGCGATGATGAACTTGATAAATTTTATTCTCTTCTCTCAAAACAAGTTTCAGTTGCTCTAAAAAGTAAAAAAATAGCTGAAAAGATAGGATTCAAAAATCAAAGCTTAATTTTGCCATATAAGGCTTATGGCAAGTGCTTAGAAGCAATGGGAGATATTATAAGTCTTATGTGTAGAGTTATAGAGGCGGAAGAAATTCCTGTGAACTTACCTATGCTTAAAAAATCCAAGGAAATCATGAAAAATGCAATAGATGCCTTTAGAAAAGATTGTGCAGAAAGCGAAAAAAGAGTTGCTAAGCTTTATTCAGAATTTCTCAATGAAATAGAGATTTATATGAAAGATAAAAAATTAAAAAAAACTGCTTTGCTTGAAATACTATTGAACAATTTCTGCATAGATATTATTGAGATATGTGCACAGAAAAGAGCTCTGGAAACTTAAATTGCAATCAACGAGAGAAATGCATTCATGATCTCCCTTACTAAGTCTCGCTGGGAGATAAGTCCTACTATCTCTCCATTTTCTTCCACAAATATTCTTTTTATGTTATGCTTAACCAGTTTTCTTGAGACTCTGTATAAGCTTGCATCTCCTTCTATGGTTATAAGTGGAGAACTCATAACCTCTCGCAATTTTGTGGTTTCGAGGTCTTTCTTTTTAGCTATTACTCTTGAAAGCACGTCTCTTTCTGTTATTATTCCTACGAATTTCTCTTCTCTCTTTATCGCCACACATCCTATGTTATTATCCACCATAGTCTTTACAGCATCAAAAACGTTTGCATCCTCATCCAAGTAGATAATATCTTTTACCATAATATCCTTGGCTTTTAAAACTATTGTCATAATCTATTAATTAATCAAGGATGTATATATTTTTTTCAGTTTAAAACCTTCATAACCACTCCTATTCCTTTACTTCTCCCCTCTCTGAAAATGAACTTTTGTCCTTCTCTAATATAATAAGGATGGTATTTAAATCTAATTTTCACTCTACCCTTATCCCCCGCTGCAAGGAACTCCGTATCTAAGGGTTCTATTATAATCGTCTCTGAAATTGTTTCTAAATGAATAACTGGCTCATAACCCTTAGCTATTTTTGTTGGATGGTTCAATATTACTACCTCCGCCTCAAATTCCCAAGTGCTTTTTAAATCTTTGCAAGTAGAGACTATCATTCCTCGCCTTACCTCAAAATCTAAGCCTCTTAGAGCGATTCCCACTACCTCTCCAACTTCTGCCGTATCTACGCTGAGATGGTGAATCTCTAAGGAGGGGGCCTTAACTTTTTTAAATTCTCCTTCACTCGTAGGACCTATGAAAATTTCTTCACCTTTCCTTAAAACTCCCTCTTTAACGCTCCCACTAACAACTATGCCAACACCTTTTACGGTATAAATTTTGTCTATGTACATAAGAAAGTCTTTACTTCTCTCAACTCTCTCTATTCTTTTTGGTAAAAACTTAAAAAGCTCGTCGAGAAGCTCTAATCCCTCACCCGATACCGAAGAGGTTCTTATCACCGGAACAATTATCTTGGTCTCCCAGAAAGCTGGCAGATGCTCTATATCTCTCTTAGACCTAACAAATGTAGGAACTTTTCCTACCAAGCTCAAAAGCTTTTTAATCTCCTCTTCAAGCTTTGCTAATTTTTCCTCATTGGCTCTATCGCACTTTGTTATAACAATTATCACGGGTAGCTCCATCGCTAAGAGTAAGCCTAAATGCTCCTTTGTGATATGGGTTATACCTTCGTCTCCAGCTATGGTTAAAATACCATAGTCAAGCTTCTGCCCTACTATACCACGTATAGTAGTTCTTAACCATGGCTCATGACCTACGGTATCTACGAAGGTTACTATTTTATCTGCTTTCTCTACTATGCTCGCTCTCTCTCTTTTGCTTAGGGGATTTTTAAGTCTTATTACTTTGCCATTTTTAAAACCATAGACCGCGTAGGATAGGTCAGCGCTTAAACCACGCTCTATCTCATGTTTTTGCGTATCCAAGAATATTCTCGTTTTTCCATCGCCATTATCAAGCTCCCCAGAAACTAAGCACCCTACTAAGGTTGATTTTCCATGGTCAACGTGTCCAGCCGTGCCAATAAGCAAATGTTCCTTTTGTAAAGCCCGCTCTATAAAAGCTATACCAACAAAGTTTCCATTTTTTTCTATTATCTTTTTTTTGGCGATGCTTAACCCCGCTTCTTTGGCTATTTCCTGAAGAACATCAAAACTTTCCTCAAGCTTTTCCTTGTTTAAACCCTTAATCTCTCCACTATCAGTAACCCCGACGACGTAAACTGCTTTACCATCTCCGCTTAACATGCGATATTTCATCTGAGATGCCAAGCTTAGCTTTCTGTCTTTGCTTAGATGCGTCTTTCTACAGAGGTATTCCTTGAACTCTATGTTTTTTCTTTCTCCCTTTTTTACAAGTTCTTCTATTCTCATCTCTCTACCTTTAAATCAAAAACTACATGATAAACTCTCGGAGCATAGGATTTTACTATTCTATGCTCAATTTCTTTAATCTCTTTAACTTCTTTTAACTTTTTTTCCTTAGCTTCTATTTCATTTTTCTTAGCCAAATCATGGTAATGTATTACCCCATGCTTTTTTATAGCATTTATAGCCTTTGCTAAGAATCTCTCAGGGGCAAAAAAATAACCCATAATAACACGGTCTGCTATTCTCTCAGGCGTTACTTTTCTGCAATCTCCTAGGATAGCATTGACATTATCAAGCTCATTTAAAGCTATGTTTTCTTTGAGATAGCTAAAAGCAACAGGGTTTTTTTCTATGGCTATAATCTTTTTTGGCTTAGAATGCTTAGCTAAGGGTATGGTAAACTGCCCTATACCAGCAAACATGTCGATAACTACCTCGTTTCTATTAGAAATAAAAGCCATTCTCCTTCTTTCCTCTATATTACCAGCGCAGAACATAAGCTTTGAGACATCTATCTTAAAAAAGCAATAATTTTCTTTATGCACCGTAATAGTTTCGCTACCATAGATTATCTCAACCTCTGGTTTTCTAAATTCATCATGAATTGCTTTCCTATTAACTATTGTTTTTACCTTTGGGAAAAGACTTTTAAGCCTTTTTCCGACTTCTCTCTTTTTATCCTTCTGTAAATCTGGAAGATTTACAATAAGAATATCTCCTATGAGTTCCCAACCACCTCTAAATTTTTTTAATTCTTCCTTAGAAAGCAAATCAGAAAGCTTTTCCTTTACATAATCAAAATTAAATCTTGGCTTTGCAAAAACTGGTGAAGCTTGCTCTACGACCTCGGCATCTTCAAGCTCAACTTTTTTTAACACGGGTATCTCAACATAGCCTTGGTTGACTATAATTCTCCTGCTTTTATCAATTACCTTTAATCTTATGACTTTCCTTCTAAGCTTCTCAGCCTTCTCTTTTCTTACCCTTAGAGCCAAATACATTACTTCCTATAAGTTTGAGTAACGTCTTTAAATCCTTAATCTCTATAGGAGCAAAATAAGTAAGTATACCTGAGGAAGCGTTTTTTCCTATTCTCATGACGATTTTGCCTTTATGATATACATTTATTGTGTAACCATTGTCCTTAAGCTCGTTTGCAATTCCTTTTAGAGATTCCAAGTTCATTTTTTCACCTCTCTCATAAGCGAGATGAATTTATCTATATCAATGATATTTATGTGTATTTCTTTTCCTTCTGCTGATATCTCCACTATATCTTTATTATCAAAGGAAACTTTAAGCTTTATTCCCGTAGCGTTAAGAATCTCTACAATTTTTTTAAAATTTTCAAACTCTGTGCTCATATCACATACTCTCCAGCGGTTTTACTCCAAGTAACTTTAAGCATTTTTTAAGAATTTCTCTTGTAACCATTGTAAGCTCAACCCTAAAATCTTTTCTCTCTGATTTCAGCACTTTTTCAAATCTATAAAACCTATGGAAAGCGTCTGCAATCTCCAAGGCATAGTTTGCAAGAATGTGCGGTTTCCTCTGCGATGCTGAGCTTTCTATTATCTTTGGAAACTTAGATATAAGCTTTATTAATTTCTTCTCATTTTCCGTGATATTTTCTATTCTCTTTATTTCCTTTATCTCATCAACCTTCTCAAGGATTCTGCATGCCCTTGCATAGGCGTAAAGGATAAATGGAATGCCTTGTCTCTCAAAGTCTAAGGCTTCCTCCCATCTAAACGTTATGGTTTTTTCTGGCGAAACCTTAACTATGTTAAATCTCACTGCAGCTACTCCTATCGCCTCTGCGATGCTTCTTTTAAACTCTTCATTTGCATCTTTCCTTCTTTTGTCAACCTCAGCATAAGCCCTTCTAACACTTTCTTCGATAAGCTCGTCCATTGCTATGAATTTCCCCTTTCTTGTGGACATGCTTCCTTCGGGCAAAGTTATGAACTCGTATATTATTATCTCCGGCTCTTCCTCGCCAAGTATTCGCATAACCGCTTTGAGCTGTTGAGCAACAAGCTTATGGTCTGCTCCAAGAATATCAATAACCTTTCCTTGCCTTGCCTTCCATAAGTGATAAGCAATATCCCTTGTGGTGTAAAGGTAAGTGCCGTCGCTTCTTGTTAAAACCAGCTCTTTCTTAATCCCAAACTCATTTAAATCCAAGTATAATACTTCTTTTTCCTTAGCATATTTTGTTTTTCTTAGCTTTTCAACGACTTTGGTAACATCCGAGCTTCTTACAAACTTGCTTTCAAAAACAAATTTATCTATGCTTATGTTCATTCTTTGCAGAGTTTCTTTTATGCCTTGCAAGCAATACTCTGCTACGCTCTTAAACTCCTCTTCAAGCTCACCTTTTTCATATTTCCTCATAAGCTCCGCAACTTCTTCTTCAAGTTCAGGGTTTTCTTCAAGCAATTTATTGGCTTTGACGTAAATCTCGGCTATTGCTAAATCTTTCTTCTTTTCTTTGTCAAGCTTGAATTTTCTTAGCCCAAGCACTACTAAGGCAAGTTGCTTTCCCATATCATTAACATAAAATTGAGTTTCGACCTCGTAGCCGTAGAAGCGCAGGATTCTTGCGAGAGTATCTCCTATTATTGCATTTCTTCCATGCCCTATATGCAAAGGTCCATCTGGGTTAGCAGAGGTATGCTCTAATATTATTTTATCTAATTTTTTCTTACTTTTACCATAGTCTTTGCTCCTAGCTTTGGCTAACAAGCTTAAAGCAAACTTTTCATAATCGATATAAAAATTAAGATAACCATTAACCGCTCTTACCTCTTTAATAAAGCCTTTCGGCTTTATTTCTAGGGCTATTTTCTCTGCTATGCTTTTTGGAGATTTTTTAAAAATAGAAGCTAAGGAAAAGCATACAGAAGTTGCTATGTCTCCATATTCTTCTATCACTGGCTCTTCAAACTTTATCTCAACCTTTACACCTTTTTTTCTTAGATAGTCTGATATTAGCTCTTTTGCTTGCTTTTCAACCTCTTTAAGCATGTGGCTTCACCCTGAATCTAAGCAAAGCTGCGATTCCTCCGAAGGCAAGCAACTGCTGACCCTCTTCGGTTTCAGTTGAGATTATTTCTACCTCTACCCCCGTTTGCTTCGCAAGCTCTGTAAGCTCGTCTATCGTGCTTTTGTATTCCTCTATGCTTAAAGCCTTCTCTCCGCAGTTTTTGCATTCTTGGTTTTCAAGCTGAATTTCAAAGGCTTTTAGGTTTTTTACGGTTCTTTCTTCGCAATAGCCGCAAGCGGCACAAACTATTTTAACTCTATAAGACTCTACCCCCTCTGAGATTAGCAAAATTTCAACGCTTCCAAGCTGTAAAGCTTCCCTTATATCTTTTTCACCATAAGTGGCTAAGCCATAGTCTTTAACAACTTCCTTTAAAAATCTCTGAACGAGTTTTTTCTCTTTCATTATGTCGAGATCTTTAAAAATCTGCGAGGCATTTTCTACAAGCTCTCTTATCCCAAAATCATTGGTATAGGAAACATCTATAACATCAATCACCTTCTTTTTAATCTCATGATGGAGATAGTCTTGTTCTAAGAAAAACTCCTTAGTTGGACCAGGTCCGCCAATAAGCACGCCTTCGAGATCTGGAGTATTCAGAAAAATTTCATTCGCACGTTCACCAACTCGCTTGAAATATTCGTGAGCAGCTATCTCTATAAGCCTCTCAAATCTCCTTTGGCTTTGCCCTCCTCTGCCATGCTTTCTCGGAACATTTGAAGTTATTCTTTTTACAATTTCTATATGCTTGCCTTTGAGCAAGCCTATGGTAGCTTCGTTTCTATCAACAACTAGCAAGCCATAGGTTTTTTTGTCTTCAAGGGTTTCTTTTATTGGGTCTAATAGAAACTGCGAGTTGCAATGGTAAATATAGGTTTTGATTTTCTCAGGGGGCTCTATAATATACACTTCCATTTTATCCTTTGTTCCATGAGGTATTGTTCCAACGAAAAGAACCATTCCCTTCTCAGGAGGTTTTTTAAAGAGCTTTAACCTCTGCATTATTACTTCCAAGGCTGATTGAACGTTTTTTCTTGTTCTCGCCGACTTTATGTTCATCGCTTGGGAATACTCTTGTCTCATCTGATTCATTACGTCGGCGAGATTCTTATCTGGAGGAATGTATAAGCTAATAAGCTCTGTTCCTCTACCTTTCTTTGCCTCAAGGAGTTCTATTTCCTTTTTCAATTTGTGTAGTTCGTAAGACTTGCTCATACCTATCACTCAATAGAAAAACTTTTTATATATTTTTTATCCATATTCTTGCTGACATGGAGGAAGATTTTGAAGATGTGGTCGTGCTGAGGTCAAGTCAGAAGGATGTGCTCATCGAAGAGATTAATAGGAAGCTCGATGAGAAGACCAAGAAGGTACACTTCAGCATAAGACCCACGATAAATATTCTCGCTTCGATACTTACTGCAGCCCCTAACGTCGAAAAGATTACCTGTCCTCCAAGCTTATATGAGAGAACTCCGAAGAAGATCAAGGATGCTCTTGAGAAAATAGGAGTGAAGTTTGAGGCATTGCTTCTAACCCCGGGGAGACCTCGCTCTCATCCAAACTGGAAGATTGAGAAGGTATATGAGCTTGGCAAAAAAGGCTATTCTGCAAAGGAAATCTCAGAGGAGCTTAACATTCCCCTCACCACTGTTTATTACTACCTGAAGAAAAAAGAAGAATAATATTTTAACACGTTAGAAAATCCGAGGATTTCTGAAAAGCATAGATATGCCGCCGTAGCTCAGTAGGTAGAGCGCCTGGCTGTTAACCAGGTGGTCGGCAGTTCGAGTCTGCCCGGCGGCGCTCATTTTAAATTTTTGTGAAGCGAAAATTTAAAAAATTGGAAGGAGCTTTATGAAGCCTCCTGTGGTCTCCTTTAATTCAACTACTTTTTTATAGGAAAAGTATGTAAAATTTATTTTCTTTTTCTAGTTCGATCCCAGATCTGCATTAAATTGTTCACTCCTACAAAGGAAACAGCAAATGCCAAGCTAATTATAGAAAGAATTAACATACGCTTTTCCCCTTCTCTTCTAGATACTCATCTTCAGTTATAGAAACATATCTTATAAAACCAGTAGTTAGTGCATAATCTTTCTTATTTTTTAATTTAAAATGATATGTTAATTGAAACTCGTTGAAATCATCTCTTTTAATACCAATACGAACTTCTGAACATCCTAAATAACCTCCCTTTAATTCTTTTTGACCACCATATCTAGTTTCAATAGTAATATAATATTCCTAGTAGGATAATAGATACGGATAATGTCTGTACTACTAAGATATTCAAAATCTTTAATAGTATAATCATCAGTTGAATTGGTATCAACAATTTTTGCATAACATATGAAGAAATCGCCGACAACCGGAACTTCATATCCTCTTAAGCTATCGCATTTTAACGAGATACCGAAATGTCCGTCAGATGTAATTACTTCATATGGAAAGGTAGATTTATAAAATTGTTAGGGTGCTCCACAAGCTCACCATTCGGCAAGCCTCTGCAGAGCTTCTTTCTTCTTAAATCCATTTAAAACCACCGTGCCCACCAAAAGTACATTTAAAGCAGCGAACTTTTCAACAGATTTCTTGGTATAGCGGTGTATTTTATATTTTATCCAAACCAAAAGAATTTTTTGCCAGCTTGAACAAATCGTCGATTATGCTTCTTATGCTTAA
>CBFDVL010000062.1:0-8794 GCA_965613365.1 uncultured archaeon
AATGATACGGCGACCACCGAGATCTACACCTAAGCCTTCGTCGGCAGCGTCAGATGTGTATAAGAGACAGCCCTCTGACGTGGCCAAAGAGGTAGAGCCAAAGTTTGCAGAGGCAGGTTTTATAGTAGCTTCTAATGCCTCAGCATATAGAATGGAAGAAGATGTTCCTCTTCTAATACCCGAAGTGAATCCTGAACATCTTGACTTAATTGAGGTTCAGAAAAAAAATCGCAATTGGGATGGTTGCATAATCACCAATCCAAACTGCACAACTATAATGGCAGTCCTTTCATTAAAGCCGATTTATGATAATTTTGGGCTGGAGAAGGTTATTATTACAAGCATGCAAGCATTGTCTGGCGCTGGCTATTCTGGTGTGCCGAGCATGGCTATAGTTGATAACGTGATACCTTTTATCAAGAAAGAAGAAGAAAAAGTTGAAACCGAAGGTTTGAAGATCCTCGGCAAGTTCGATGGAGAGAGAATTGTTCCAGCGGAGTTTAAGGTCTCTGCTTCATGCAATAGGGTTGCAGTTATAGATGGACATACCGAAGCTATATTTGTTAAGACTTCTAAAGGTGCTACTCCAGAAGAGATAAAAAAAGTCATGAGAGATTTTGAGGCATTGCCCCAAAAGCTAAAGTTACCAACCGCGCCGGAGAAACCTATAATAGTTAGAGAAGAAGAAGATAGACCTCAGCCTCGCTTAGATAGAGATGCCGGTGGAGGAATGAGCATAAGCGTGGGGAGAATAAGGAAGGATTCGATTTTTGATGTGAAATACATAACTCTGGGACATAATACCATAAGAGGTGCTGCTGGAGCCTCGGTGCTGAATGCAGAGCTTTTGGTGAAGACTAAAAAGATATAAATCTAAAAATGTCGGTCATAGGCATAGACCATGGCACGCGGGCGATAAGATTTTTTATCCTCCCAGAAGGCATAGGATTTGAAATTCCAAGGGAAAAGAAAGATTTTTCTGTTTTGGAAGAGATTGAAAAAAGAATTCCATTAGAAAAAATAGAGCTGGTGGCATTAACCTATTCCATGGGGGATGGAATAAATAAAATCACTGATATAAAAAAAGTTAAGAATAGAGGGGTTATAAGCAGGGTGGCTGGCGAGGTAAAGGGAGTAGGTACAAAGGTATTCGACGAAATAGCTTCGTCTGAACTCAGAGCTATTGTTATTCCTGGATTGCATCGAGGAATTGAAGTGCTTGATAAAAGATTTAGAGCTTTGTATTCTCATTGTGCAAGTGCGGAGAAAGTTAGCCTTTGCTATGATGCTTATTTGAAAGTAAAGAAAAAAAATTTCATAGTTTGCGATATAAGCTCGAATACTGTTACAATTGCTATAAAAAACCAAAGATTTTTTGGGGCTATCGATGCTTGCTTAGGTGCCATTGGAATTTACCACGGCTTTTTAGACCTCGATGCTATTAGAAAAGTGGATGCAAAAGTTATTACAGCTAATATGGCATTTTCAAGAGGGGGAGCTATTAAAATTCATAGCAATGTAGAGGAAATTCTACAAGCGAAAAATGAAAGAGCGAAGCTTGCTCTTGAAGCGATGCTTCTCAGCATAAAAATGGAGATTTTTGGTTTTCTATCTGAGGTTAAACCGCAAGCTTTTGTTATCTCTGGTTGGGCTGGAGTTAATGATAATATTTTTTATCCTCTAAAAAAGCCGCTGGAACAAATAGCTCCAGTGATAAAGCTTGACCATTTTGCACCAGCCCGGGGGAGCGCAGAGATAGCTAGAGATGTCCTAAAAGGGAAGAAGGATTTCTTGGGTATAAACCTCGACAATTGCTGAAAAACCAAAAAGTATTTATACAGATATTGAAACCTAATTGTTATTATAATTCATTATAAATTGAGGGATGAAGATGGTGGGTTATGCATACGTTGGAATGCCGTGCCACATAGAAGGGTTAAGGAAACTGCAGTTTGTGTCGGGGGAAAAATTCGCAGAGAATGTAGAGCTGACCATAGGCTTGTTCTGTAGAGAAAACTGGGTATTCTCCTGCTTCAGAGCTTTGGTAGAAGATGACTATGGAGTAAGCATGCAAGAGGTCAAAAAATTCGACATCAAAAAGGGAAATATAATTGCACATAAAAAAGATGGTAGCAAGATCGAGATTCCTTTGCCAAATTCAAAACCTTTCGTTAGAATTAATTGTAAGGTTTGCTTTGATTTTGCAGCAGAGCTTGCCGACTTGTCAATAGGAGCTATTGGCTCACCTGCTAAATGGAGTACAGTTATAGTAAGAACAGAAAAGGGTAGAGAACTTCTTAGCGGAGCTGAGAAAGAAGGATATATTGAGGTAAAGCCTATAGATGAGGTAAAGCCCGGAGTAAAGCTGATTAAGAAAATAGCAAGAGAAAAAATAGATGAAGCAAAGGAGGAAGTAAAAAAAAGAGCGGAGTATGGTTTCGATATTAAGCATTATAAAACCTATGGCATGAGTATAGACGAGATAAAGGCTTTAGCAAAGGATAAAAACTTCGACGATTTGATAGACGAGGTTATAGATGCCGGCGCATGCACTTCTTGTGGGGCATGCTCAGCCATTTGTCCAGAAAATATTTTGGAAATAGAATATGAACGTCCTGAAGTAAAGGGAACATGCCCTGAGGATTGCAATCTTTGTTATTTAGCCTGTCCAAGAGTTTCTTTACCTAAGGAGGAAATTGAAAAGAGAATATTCCCTGAAGGTGTTGGATACGAGGAGGAGTTAGGAAAATTCTTGGAGATTCTTGCTGTTCGGGCAAAAGACGAGAATATATTAGAAAAAGCACAAGACGGTGGCGCGGTTACTGCAATATTAAGCTATGCATTGGACAAAGGATTAATAAAAGGCGTAGTTTCAATGAAATCGGAAGAATGGAGACCAAAAGCTACTGTATCAAAAAGCAAAGAAGAACTCCTAGCTACAGCGGGCACGATATATTCCTCTGGAACATCACTTCCTCTCCTGAGGAGGATATCCCATGAAGGAAATTAGGATTCATGGTAGAGGAGGTCAGGGTGCAGTTACAGCAGCTGACATAATAGCGATCTCAGCATTCTACGATGGTAAGTATTGTCAATCATTTCCATTTTTTGGAACCGAGCGAAGAGGTGCCCCCGTTACCGCCTTTGCGAGGATAGACGACAAGCCTATAAGAGTGAGATGCCAAATTTATGAGCCTGACTATGTAATAGTTCAAGACCCAACGCTTCTGGATGTTATCGATGTTGCTAAGGGGCTAAAAAAAGAAGGCATGGTCATAGTCAATACCGAAAAATCTCCAGAGGAGCTTAAGCTTGAGACCAAAGCGAGAATAAAGACAATAAATGCAACAAAGATAGCTCTTGAATGCTTGGGTGTGCCTATTGTTAATACTTCAATGGTGGGAGCATTTTCTGCAGCAACAAAAGAAATTTCCTTAGAATCGCTAAAAAAGGCAATTAAAAAGAGATTTTCAGAGAAACTTGCAGAGAAGAATATAAAGGCTGTAGAAACCGCTTATAATATAATGGAGGCTCAGCTATGACCAAGATAACGTTAGGAGGACATATCAGAGAAGTAGGAAGTACAGAGAAATACAAAACAGGAGCTTGGAGGACCTTTTATCCCAAGTTAGATGATAAGAAATGCATTAGATGTGGAACATGCTGGATTTTTTGCCCAGAAGGTTGCATATACAGAGAGAAGGGAAAGATGAAAATTAACTTAGATTACTGCAAAGGTTGTGGAATATGCGCAAATGAATGCCCCACAGGGGCAATTGAAATGTTACTTGAGGAGAAGTGATGAGCAATGCCGAGAAGAGATGTTATTCATGGTAGCAGAGCATTGGCAGAGGCAGTAAAGCTTTGCGATGTAAAGGTTATTGCAGCTTATCCAATAACCCCTCAAACTCATATAGTAGAAGATATTGCAAAATTCGTAGCAAATGGCGAACTAAAGGCGGAGTATATAAAGGTAGAGTCTGAGCATAGTGCGATGAGTGCTTGCATAGGATCAAGCGCAACGGGAGCAAGAACTTTTACAGCCACTTCTTCTCAAGGACTGGCTTTAATGTACGAAATGCTCTTCGTGGCTTCTGGGCTAAGGTTACCAATAGTTATGGCAAATGCAAATAGAGCGATGTCTGCTCCTATAAATATATGGAATGACCAACAGGATACGATTTCTGTAAGAGATTGTGGATGGTTACAATTTTATTGCGAAACCAATCAGGAGGTATTAGATTACACCATACAAGCCTTCAAAATTTCTGAGAGCAAAGGGGTTTACCTGCCTTCTATCGTGTGCTTAGATGGTTATGTGTTAACCCATACTATTGAGCCAGTAGAGATACCAGATAAAGAAGCAGTAGAAGAATTTCTTCCACCTTATTCTCCGCCATTTTTCCTTGACCCCAAGGAACCAATGACCCTCGGTCCTCTTGGAGATCCAAGTGTTTACATGGAGTTCAGAAAAGAGCAAGAAAAAGGGATGGAAAAGGCTTATGAGGTTATAAAAAAGGTTAACAAAGAATTTGGAGAGCAGTTTGGGAGAAACTATGGAATGATAGAAGAGTATAATATGGAAAATGCAGAAATAGCTCTAATAACCCTCGGTTCTGTTGCCGGAACAATCAAAGATGTTATAGACGAAAGTAAAGAAAAAGTGGGGCTTATAAAGATAAGAACATTTAGACCCTTCCCGAAAGAAGATCTGATTAAGGCTTTAAAAGATGTTTCTTCCGTGGCTGTGATAGAAAAAGATATTTCAATAGGCTTGGGAGAAGGAGCGGTATTTTCAGAGCTTAAAGGCATACTTTACGCTACCAATGTTCATCCCAATATTATAAACGCTATAGTAGGGCTTGGGGGGAGAGATGTAACTAAGGAGCATATAGCTAAGATAATAAAGGAATGTAAAAAACCTAAGCAAGAAGTTATCTGGGTTGGATTGAAATGAGGGTAGCATTAATAGATGTTCCAAGTTATGTAAGGTGCAGGCAGGTTTGCGAAGCCTCTCTCACTGCTACGAGATGTTGGAAATTTGCAAGAAGGGTAGAGAAGGTAAGTGATGAAGAATTATTCGCTTGGGGTCACAAAGCATGCGCCGGCTGTGGTGCGGCAATAGCAATGCGGCTCATGCTAAAAGCTACCGGAAGAAATACAATAGCAGCTCAATCTACTGGATGCATGGAAGTGGTTTCTTCCCAATACCCAGAAACTGCTTGGCGTATTCCATGGATTCATGTAGCTTTTGAGAATGCTGCCGCAGTGGCAAGTGGAATAGAGGCTGCTTTAAAAGCCCTTGGAAAAAAAGAAGGAGTTAACGTCTTGGCGATAGGTGGAGATGGTGGCACAGTGGACATAGGATTACAAGCTTTGAGTGGAGCGGTAGAGCGCGGGCATGACTTTACTTACATATGCTATGACAATGAAGCATATATGAATACTGGAGTGCAGAGAAGCGGAGCAACGCCTTATGGTGCGAGCACTACTACTTCACCACCGGGAGCTCTATCAATAGGCAACGAAACACCTAAAAAAGACATGCCAGCAATAATGGTAGCGCATCGAGCAAAATATGTAGCGACAGCTTGTGTATCTTTCCCTTTGGACTTCATCGAAAAAGTTAAAAAAGCGGTTTCAATAAAGGGTCCTGCATACATCCATGTTCTTACGCCATGCCCAATAGGGTGGGGATTCCCAAGCGAAAAAACCATAGAGGTGGGAAGGCTTGCAGTTGATACAGGAATGTGGGCTCTTTATGAAGTTGAGAATGGTGAAACAAGGATTACTTATAAGCCAAACCAGAGAAAACCAGTGAAGGAATACCTAAAAATGCAGAAGAGATTCAAACACCTAAGTGAGGAGGAGATTGAAAAGATAGACCAAGATATAGAAGAGAGATGGAAGAGATTGGTGAGTTAGATTAAGCAAAACTTACTTAAGGAGTTAGTACATACTCTAATCCATGATTGCGAGAGAAGAAGTCCAAAAAATAGTTGAGGATTATGAAAAGGTAACCATTGGTATATTTGGCTCACACTCTGCTAAGGAAGTAGGAATCTCTGCAAAAGCCTTTGGTTTTTCCACAGCTATTGTGGTGCAGAAGGGTAGAGAAAAGCTTTACACCAAGTATTATCGCCATCTCTATGACGAGATAATTGAGGTAGAGAAATTTAAAGACATGCTCAACAAAGAGGTTCAGGATAAGCTAATAGAGCTGAACACAATTTTCATACCTAACAGAAGTTTCTCTGTTTACGTAGGCTATGATGGAATAGAAAAGGAGTTTAAAGTCCCTATTTATGGAAATAGGTTCATGCTTAGAGCAGAGGAAAGAGATTATGAGAAGGGGCAGTATTATCTACTTAAAAAGGCAGAAATAAGAATCCCAAAAGAGTTTAGTTCTCCAGAGGAGATAGACAGGCTTTGCATAGTAAAGGTCCAGCAAGCAGCTAATCCTTTAGAAAGAGCCTTCTTTTATGTCAATTCTCCTGAGGATTACTATACCCAAGCCGAAGAGCTAATCAAAAAAGGCGTGATAAATGAAGAGGGGTTGAGAAAAGCGAGAATAGAAGAGTATGTTCTTGGAGCCAGATTTAATGCAAACTTCCATGCCTATGGCATGGAGAAAATCTTCGGAAGCTTTGATCTCGTTGGTTTTAGTGATAGAAGGCAGGTTAATCTTCAAGGCTTTTTGAACCTGCCAGCAAAAGACCAGCTTAAAATAAAGGTTCCAGTGAAAAACGAAGAGATTGGACACTATGGCTTAACAATGCGTGAGAGCAAGCAACCTTTGGTTTTCGAAGCGGCTGAGAAGTTTTTAAAGGTAGTTAGAGAGGAATATCCCCCCAAGATGATTGGACCCTTTTCCCTTCAAGGAGCAATTGCATATAACCCTGAGAATGAGAAAAGTTTAGAATTCGTGGTTTTCGATGTTTCTCCTCGCGTTCCTGGTGACCCAGCCATAGGACCTACTTCGCCAGAGATGAGGAGCCTAAGCTTAAAGCATGGTGTAAAAATTGAAGACCCAGCAGATTTAATAATGCTTGATATTAAGAAAGCATTAGAGCTTAAAGAGTTGAAAGAGGTAGTTACGTGATAGAGCAAGAAGAAATGCTCGAAATTTTTCGAGAATATGATAGAGAAAAGATTACGGTGGCAACTCTTGGCAGTCATTCAGCGCTTCAAATTTTAAAGGGAGCAAAAGAAGAAGGATTCAAAACCCTCGCGATATGTGTTAAAGGAAGGGAAGAGGTGTATAAAAGATTCAAAGTAGCAGATGAGCTTTTGGTATTAGAGAACTTCTTTGAAGTTCTCGACCAAAATATTATAGAAAAATTAAGGGAGAAAAACTCTGTTCTAATACCTCATGGTTCGCTAATCGCATATATTGGCATTGAAGGAATAGAGAATAAGCTTTCAGTTCCATTTTTTGGAAATCGTAGAATTTTAAGATGGGAAGCTGATAGAAGCATCGAAAGAGAATGGCTAGAAAAAGCGGGTCTTAAGATGCCGAGAGAGTTTAAAGATCCAAGAGATATAAACCGTCTATGCATAGTGAAGTTTCCAGGTGCTTTAGGAGGAAGAGGTTATTTTTTAGCAAGAAATTATGATGAGTTCAAGGAAAAAGTCAAAGAAATGGTGAGCAAGGGTAACATAACAGAAGAAGATATTACAAACGCTACCATTCAGGAGTATATAACGGGAGTTAATATGTATTTGAGCTATTTCTACTCGCCTTTAAGCGATGAGGTAGAATTCTTCAGCATAGATAGGAGATACGAAGCTAACATAGATGGACTAACGAGGATACCTGCGAGAGACCAATTAGGTGCTGAGATAGAGCCGAGTTATGTAGTGGTGGGAAATATACCTCTCGTAGCTAGGGAGTCTCTTCTTCCAGAGATTTTTAAAATGGGAGATAGCGTGGTTAAAGCTTCTAAGGAGATTTGCCCTCCAGGTATGATAGGTCCTTTTTGCTTGGAAACTATGGTCACTCATAATCTGAAATTCATAACCTTCGAAATTTCTGCAAGAATTGTAGCCGGTACAAATCCCTTTACTCAGGGGTCTCCCTATAGTTATATTCTCTATGGTAGAGAAATGAGCATGGGTAGGAGAATAGCCTTAGAGCTTAAAAGGGCTATGGAAGAAGGGAAAGAAGAGAAGGTGATTACTTAAAATAGAAAAATTTTTATACTATGCTATTAAAAAAACTGAAGGGAATAAGTATGGTTACTTATAAAATTCTTCCAGATGTTGAGCGATGTATCAAATGTGGAGGATGCATAGTAGCTTGCAAACAATATAATGATGTCCCCGTTGGAAAGGGCGTTTTTAGAATAAGAATCGTTACATTGAATGAAGGAGAGGAAGGGGAAATAAATATTCCTATGACTTGTATGCATTGCGATGAGCCATATTGCTTAGTGGTATGTCCAAGGAGTGCAATATACAAGAGGGAGGATGGAATTGTTTTGGTTGACAAAGATAAATGCATAGGATGCGGCTATTGTTTCTATGCTTGCCCATTTGGAGCTCCCCAGTACGAGAAAAAAGGTCTATTCGGAAGCAAGGGTAAAATGGATAAATGCACATTTTGCGTGCAACCCTATAATCCAAAGAATGAGAGGGGAGAAGTTATTGAGCGCGAGCCTATGCCGAGATGTGCATTGTTCTGCGCTACAAAAGCTTTGCTTGCTGGAGATAGGAGGGTTATAACTAAAATATTCCAGGAAAGAGGAGCTGCCCGAAACCTTAGGTGATGGTTATGAATGAAAAAGATATATTC
>CBFDVL010000063.1:0-8451 GCA_965613365.1 uncultured archaeon
TCGTGAACAGCCCGACCCCAGCCGTAGTGGCGTGTTTATCTGGGGGAAGCCACCCGTTTTAACGGGTGGTAGTTCACTTCCCCAGTATCCCGCTGTTTATATAGTTACTGGGAGAATTACCTCTCTTTACTGTGCCAAGAAATAGTAGTTAACTCCCCTAATCACTTCCTTCTTTAAATATTTATGAAGCATGTAGTGATAGATGAACATCTTTATGTGTCCTTCGCTTACTCTATATCCCATTTCATTTATTCTCCTTGCAATCTCTCTTCCAGTAAGCTTTTCCTCTCCGTTAAATGCGTTGAGTACAACTTTAACCTTATGGGGTATATTTTTGAACTTCGTCATTTTTCTCATGCTTTTTTAAGGAAAAAAGAGATATTTATATTTGTTTGAGCAACTTTTTAATATTGATAATAAAAAAAAGCATATACGCTTTTAAAAAGTTTAAAAAAGTTTCTTTATGTTTTTTATTTGAAAATAAGCATGGCATCGCCAAAACTGTAAAACCTATATTTTTCTGCTATCGCTTGCCTATATGCTTTGAAAATCCTTTCCCTTCCAGCAAAGGCGCAAACAAGCATTAAAAGAGTTGACTTAGGTAAATGAAAGTTTGTTATCATGGCTTTTATAGGAGAGTTAAACTCATAAGGAGGGTAGATAAATAAATCAGACCACCCATGCAAAGGAACGACTTCTCCATTTCTCGAGGAGCTTTCAAGAGCTTTTACTACTGTAGTGCCTACTGCAATAACCTTGCCCTTGGTTTTATTTATTATCTCAGCACTTTCCTTTGAAATTTCAAAGTACTCTGCCTCCATTTTATGCTTGGTTATATCTTGGCTTCGCACAGGTGCAAAAGTGCCTATGCTTACATGCAGTGTAATCGGAGCTATGTTTATGCCTTTTTTTCTTATCTCATTGAGAAGTTCCTTGGAAAAATGCAAGCCAGCGGTGGGTGCGGCAATAGAACCCTCCTTTCTTGCATATATTGTTTGATATCTATTTTTTTCCTTAAGCTCTTTTTTTATATAAGGTGGTAAGGGCACCTCACCATGCTTCTCAAGGTAAGCACGCATATCTTCGACGTTAAATTCAACGACGAATTTTCTATCTCTTTTGATTATCTTACCTTCGATATCTTTAAAAATAAGCTTCGTGCCCTCCTTAAGGTTCTTGCCTCTAATCAAACATTCCCATACGTTTTTCTCTATTTCTTTTAATAGCAAAACTTCAATTTTTCCACCCGTCGGTTTTCTCCCTTTTAATTTTGCTGGAATTACCTTGGAATCGTTTATAACTAACGTATCACCTTTGTTTAGATATTCTACCACCTCGAAAAATCTACGATGCTCTATTTTATCTTTAAAAAGAACCATCAGCCTTGATTTGCTTCTATCCTTTAAAGGCTCCTGTGCTATCAGCTCCTTTGGCAGAGAGTAATCGTAATCAGACAGGCTTAACATGATTATACTTAAATAGTTAAAGCTATATCTCTTTTACTCATGAAAAAAATGAAGAGGGCAGAGATTCTTGCAGAGGCTTTACCCTATATTAAAGAGTTTCATGGAAGCTACATTGTAATAAAATATGGAGGACATGCAATGATAGATGAGAAAGCTAAAGCGTGGACCATAGAGGATACCATCTTATTAAAATACATAGGCACGAAGCCTGTAATAGTGCATGGTGGAGGACCTGAGATAACGAAAGCCATGGAAAAGCTTGGAAAAAAGTCAAAGTTCATAGAAGGGCTTAGAGTTACAGACAAAGAAACCCTTGAAATAGTGAAGATGGTACTTGTGGGCAAGATAAACACCGACATAGTTTCTAAGATCAATGCAATGGGGGGCAATGCCGTTGGATTATCTGGCAAAGATGCTCAACTGATAATAGCAGAGAAAAAAGCCCCATTGAAAATCATTAGCGAAGGTGTGGAGAAAGAGGTTGACCTTGGCTATGTCGGAGAACCAAAGAAAATAAATCCCGAGATAATAGAAATTCTAACATCTCATGGTTATATACCCGTTGTTTCTCCCCTTGGATTAACCGAAGGCGGAGACGTTTTGAATTTAAATGCAGATACCGTTGCTGGAGAAATTGCTTCCGCACTTAAAGCTAAGAAGCTTATAATACTTACAGATGTTCCCGGAGTATTAAGAGACTTAGAAGATGAAAGTACGCTTTTAAAGGAAATTAAAAAGGAGGAAGTCAAAGATTTAATAGAGCAAAAAATAATAAAAGGTTCAATGCTACCAAAGATTAAAGCTTGCGTTAAAGCCTTGGATAATGGGGTTGAGAAGACTCACATAATAGATGGGAGAGTAAAGCATTCCATACTGCTTGAACTATTTACCTATGAAGGAATAGGTACGATGATAATATAAGAGGCAAAAAAATGGAAGTTAAGGAAATAGAGCTTAAGGGACATATAATCGATTCCTTTATTTTGCCTAAGGTGTTTGATATAATAATGGACAACGGTGGAGACTTTGAGGTTCTGCAATTTAAAATAGGGAAGCATAAGACCGATCCAAGCTATGCGAGAATATTGGTTAAAGCTAAAGACAGAGCTACTTTGGATTTAATTCTGGGAGAACTTCATAAAATAGGAGCAAGAGTTCCTGAAATTGAAAAGCTTGAACTTAAACCCGCTCCAAAGGATGGAGCTGCTCCACTTGGTTTTTATTCTACAACGAATCACCCAACTTATGTTTATATTGATAAAGAATGGGTTGAGGTTGAGAACATAGAAATGGATTGTTGTATAGTTGTTGACAGGGAAAGAAAAAAAGCAGTATGCAAGCCAATAAGAGAAGTAAAAAAAGGTGAGCTTATCGTTGCGGGCAAGAGCGGTGTGAGAGTTGAGCCCCTTGAAAGACCTCGTAGCTATAGCGTTTTTGAGTTCATGAAGAGCACCGTCTCGCCCGAGAAGCCTACAAGAGCGCTAATAAAAAAAATAGCTGAAGAAATGGTAGAAATTAAGAAAAAAGGAAAGAAAATACTGTTTGTTTGCGGTCCAGCAATAGTACATACTGGAGCTTCAGAAGCTCTTGCTGAGCTTATAAGGCTTGGGTTTGTAGATGTGCTATTTGCTGGCAATGCTTTGGCGGTGCATGATTTGGAGTTTCAGCTATATGGCACTTCTCTTGGAATAGATGTTAAAAAGGTAAGACCAACTGAAGGAGGGCACAGGAATCATCTCTATGCAATAAATGAAGTATTATTGGCTGGCTCAATAGAGAATTTAATTAAAAAGGGTAGACTTAAAGCTGGCATAATGTATGAGCTAATAAAAAATCGCATACCTTTTGTGCTTGCTGGCTCAATTCGCGACGACGGACCATTACCAGAGGTCATTACTGACGTAGTTGAAGCCCAAAAAGCTATGCGAAGGTATTTGAAAGACGTTGAACTCGTTCTAATGCTCGCTACAATGCTTCATTCCATAGCTGTTGGAAACCTTTTGCCAAGCAAAGTAAAAACAATATGCGTAGACATAAACCCAGCAACGGTTATAAAACTTACTGACAGAGGCACAGCTCAAGCTTTAGGAATTGTTTCAGATGTTGGAGTTTTCATTCCAATATTAGCTGAGGAACTAAAAAAGTTAAAAAAGCGGGCGTAGTCTAGCTGGTTAGGACAGGAGCCTGCCACGCTTCTGGCCCGGGTTCGAATCCCGGCGCCCGCATTTTGCAATTTTCGTAAAACAAAACTAAACTTTTTTATAGTTTAATAAAATCGAAATATATTAGATGGTCAACGCTGGAGTAGGAATAAGCAATATAGAAGATTCATTAGAAGCTGGAGAAGAAGCTGCGTATAAAGCTAAGGAAAAAGTAAATGGTAAACCTTCTCTTGTTTTGGTTTTTAGTGTTGAAAGATTTAATCAAGAAAAACTTCTTCAGGGAGTTAGAAATGTTGTAGGAAACGCAAAATTAATGGGTTGTTGTGGAGCTGGTATAATAAGTGAAAAAGGACTATCAAAAAATTCTGTAGGGGTAATGATAATCGCATCAGATGAACTTGATGTTGGAGTAGCATTAGCCAGAGATATAAGTAAAAATCCTAAAAAAGCTGGAGAAAAAGTTGCAAGAGTTCTTAAGAATGAGGTAAAGCTTAGTAAAAATCCCAGCATTATCTTATTGCCAGATGGTTTTACTTGCAACGTTTCAGAGATAGTTAAAGGTGCATACAACATCCTCGGTCCAAGATTTAAACTTGTAGGTGGAGGAGCGGGAGATAATTTAAGATTTATTAAGACATACCAGTTTGTAAATCAAGAAGTCTACACCAACTCCTTAGCAGCCGCAATGATAGCTTCCCCTTCACCTATTGGAATAGGAATAGCCCACGGTTGGGAACCTCTTGGAGATTTTTTGGTAGTGACTAAGGCAAAAAATAAAACAGTCATCGAATTCGATGGAAAACCTGCAATTTTAGCTTATCAGAAATGTTGCAAGCTTGATAAGATTTCACCAGAGGAGTTCTCAGAGATAGGTATGAAGCATCCCCTAGGAATGCCAGATATTGCTGGAAACTATATAATCAGAGACCCAATAAGCCTGAATGAAGATGGTAGCGTAAATTGCGTTGCAGAAGTCCCCGTAGGTTCGGTAGTTAGGATAATGAAGGGTGATAGCGATGGCATTATTCTAGCGGCCGAACGGGCTGCAAAGCATGCAAAGAGTGCTCTCGGAAACAATGAGCCAGCATTTGCAATAATTTTTGATTGTGTTTCTAGACTTCTTCTCTTAGGTAGGAGAGCAGAAGAAGAAATAGAAAAAGTTCGTAGAATAATAGGTAAGCATGTCCCACTCATAGGTTTTCATACATTTGGAGAAATAGGAGCTTTTGAAGGAGGAGCCCCAATGTTCCATAATAAAACGATTGCAATTTACTTAGTTGGTAAAAATGAGTGACATAGAGCGGAAAATAGCGGAACTTTCAGTTTTATATGAAATCTCCTCTATTCCTACAGTAGGGATAACTGAAAGCAAAATCTTAGACATTGCAATAGATAAAACCTTAAGAACTCTTAGAAGTGAGAAATGTGCAATTTTTCTTTATGATAAAGAGAAAAAAGCTCTTATTTCAAAAGCAAACCTTGGATTCGGAAAGCGTAGGTTGATTGTTAAACCCGGAGAAAATGAAATTTGGATGTGCTTTTCTGCCGAAAAACAAATGCTTCTTAAATCAGATAACAACACAAATTGTATTCTTTTATCTCCAATAAAAGCTGGAGAAAGGACTCTTGGGGTCCTCTATGCAGCAAGAACATTTAAAGAATTCGAAGAAAGTGAACTTAGATACTTTGACCTACTTTGCTTACGTTTAGGCTCAGCTCTTTGGGACATTAAACTTAAAAAGCGATTAAAGGAATCTGAACATAAATATCGCAACTTAGTAGAAAATGCCTTGACTGGCATATATATCTTTCAAAACGGAAAGTTTGTTTATGTAAATAAATATTTTGAAGAAATCTTTGGTTATAGCCTAAAAGAACTCAAAAATATGTATTTCTGGGAGCTGGTAGCTCCGGAAGATAGAGAATTC
This sequence comes from uncultured archaeon, assembly GCA_965613365.1. GTDB lineage: Archaea > Hydrothermarchaeota > Hydrothermarchaeia > Hydrothermarchaeales > CAZSVW01 > CBFDVL01. The sequence continues at coordinate 5,557 of CBFDVL010000063.1, forward strand.
GTCAAGCAACGTGGCTTAGCGAGAGAGCGGGGAGAAGACGTCCCTCCCAGATATGAATTTAAAGGATTGAGAAAAGATGGTAAGATTATAGACCTCGAAGTATATGCAACGAGAATAAAATACCACGGCAAGCCAGCGGTCCAAGGACATGTCGCAGACATAACTGAACGAAAAAAAGCAGAGAAACTTCTAAGATTGGAAAAGGAAAGACTCAACACAATAATTCAAAGCATGGGAGATGGTCTTGACATAGTTGATAGAAACTATATAATAAGGTTCATGAACAATGCTCTAATTAAGGAATTCGGCAATAGAATTGGAGAGCTTTGCTACAAAGTCTTTCATGGCTTAGATGAACCCTGTGAAAATTGCACATTTTACGAAGTAATTAATGAAGGAAAAACTATTAAAAGAGAAAAAACGCTGATAAATGGAAAAACCTATCTTTCAACAGCGACTCTATTTAAAGATATAGATGGAAGCGTGTTAAAACTTCGAATTTTGAAAGATATAACTGAAAAGATAGAAGCTGCACAAAAGCTAAGAAGAGCTTATATAAAGTTAAAAGAAGTTGAAAAGCTCAAGAGCGACATAATAGCAAATGTTAGCCATGAGTTAAAAACTCCTCTCACCATAGCCATGGGAATGATAGAGCTTGCAAATCTCGCAGACAATGAAAAAGAGCGAAAAGAATATTTAACACGAGCAAAAAAAGCACTAATAAGGCAAAATTATATAATAGACGATTTAATAGCATTTTCCCGTGTGGAAAGAGGAACCTATGAACTTAATATTGAGAGATTTAACCTGAAAGAGGTCATTTACCAAAGTGTATATGAAAAACATGAATTTGCAAGAAAGAAAAATATAGAAATTACCATAAACGTGCCAAACATCGAAATAGAAGGAGGCAAGTTAGAGCTAAAACATGTTATTCTTTGTTTGATTGACAATGCAATTAAATTTAATCATGAAGGAGGGAAAGTCATAATAGAAGCTAAGGTTATAGAAAATGAAGTTATAGTAAGTGTAGAAGATACTGGAATAGGAATAGAAAAGAAAGACTTGCCAAAAATATTCGAACCTTTAACTCAACTTGACCATTCTGAAAGACGTAGATATAGCGGAACCGGAATGGGTCTGTCAGTAGCTAAAAGGATAATAGAGCTACATGGAGGGGAAATTTGGGTAGAAAGTAAATATAGAAAGGGGAGCAAATTTATATTTAAGATACCACAAAGACTTAAGAAACCTTAGAGTTACCTCCTTATATTTTCAATGAAATCTCCGATTATAGTTCCTATTACAAAGAGTATCGTAAGATAAATCGCGCTAATTATTATGGCAATGCCACCTACTATTCCAGAGGCGGCCCCCATCACGGGATTCATTATTGCCAACCCTATAAAGCTTGCAAGAAGCGCTATAACAATGCCCAACACTATACCTATACCTATACCTTTTTTAAGGAGATTTATTCTATCTTCTTTCCCTGGATTAGAATACCCATATAATATTCCAGCTATCAGAGCAATTATATCCAGCATGTTAAAATAATAATTTTATAACATGATGAAAATTATTCCCATTGCATCCGACTCTATGGGAACGCGAAGCATGGCTACTTTTGTGGAAACTGAGGACTGTAAAATTTTAATCGACCCCGGAGTAGCTCTTGGACCAAGGAGATATGGTCTGCCTCCTCATCCTTTAGAAATAGAAAAGCTTGAGGAAGACTGGAGAAACATTGTAAAATATGCTGATAAGGCTCAAGTTATGACAGTAACTCATTATCACTATGACCACCATAACCCTGAGTATCCTGAAATCTACACAGACAAAGTTGTTTATCTAAAGCACCCAACAGAAAAAATAAATTACAGCCAGAAAAAACGTGCGAAGTATTTTTTGAGCAAGTTGAACAACCTACCGGAAGTAATAGAATATTGCGATGGTCGGGAGTTTATTTTTAACTCTACAAGAATAAAATTCTCTTCACCAGTATGCCATGGTACCAATGCAAGACTTGGTTATGTGGTTGAGGTGAGTATAAGCTACAGAGAAGAAAAATTTCTCTTTACTTCAGACGTAGAAGGACCAAGCTTAAAAGAGCAAGTAGATTTTATTCTCAAGGAGAATCCCGACATTCTTTACTTAGACGGACCCATGACCTATATGCTTGGTTACAGATATTCGGCAAAAAGCTTGGAAGAAAGCGTTAAAAATTTAATAAAAATTCTTCGAGAGACAAAAATCAAAAAATTAATTATAGACCATCATTTCCTAAGAGACCTGAACTGGAGAGAGAGAATCAAAGAAGCCCTTGAGATAGCTAATAGCAAGATCGTCACTGCCGCAGAATATACTGGTAGAGAAAATTTAATGTTAGAAGCCAGAAGAAAGGAATTATATGAGAAATGGGGGTAAGAAATGGCTGAATGTAGCTATTGTGGAGAAAAAGTAAGTCTACCATTCAAATCTGACATCCTCTCACGCTGAAGCGTGTGAGGTTCCCGCTTCTAAGGATTTCGTCCTCATCTGCATCCACATCGGGCTTTTACCCTTAGATGCATCGTTTATCCTTAGAAGCAGGGGGCTTGCCACAGCCCTGTTAATAACTCCCCCATTCTGAGAAAGCGAAGCTTTCTCAAACTGAGCGAGCCCTATATTCACACATCCCACAGCATCCTGTGTGCTTCCAACCCACAGCTCAAGCTTTGAATTGAACAATCTCTTTCTCTTTTCAACGTTTTTTGAACCACATCTCGGGCATACCGAGGAAAGTATAAGATTCATTTACTTCGGTCACTTTTATGCAGTATTCCTCGGCTTTCTCTTTTATCCTTTTTATCAGATATCTATGGCTCCAGAAGTTGTGTATCATGGAGTTTGCCT
>CBFDVL010000064.1:0-8392 GCA_965613365.1 uncultured archaeon
AGCAGAAGACGGCATACGAGATCATGCCTAGTCTCGTGGGCTCGGAGATGTGTATAAGAGACAGGTATCTGCCTGTTAGATAAGTGCTGAGTTCCTTGCTAAGCAATTTGGCATTTGAACCTGTAACTATAAGGTTGTAGCCTCTTCTATAGAGAGAATTTACCCATAGCTCCCAGTATTTAAGGTTCTGAACTTCATCAAGAAATAATATCTTGACATCTCCATGAATTTGCTTTATTGCTTTAAGAATTTCCTCTGGATCTTCTGTTTCTGCAAGAGATTTCTCATCAAAATTTACATATCCAAAGGATTTATTTTTTAACGATAATAAGCATAGGGTCGATTTTCCTGACCTTCTAACTCCTGAAACAACCTTTATTATCTTCTTTTCTACATCTACTTTTATCTCCCTATCTACCAGCTTTTGTGAATATATCTCTTTAATCTCTTCCCTTTGCCTTGCTATCGTATCTAAAAGTTTCATAGTTTATATTAAACTGGACAAATATTTAAATTTTTGTACACTTTAATCTTTGTCTTAATACAAAAATTATATAAAAATAAAAAACAAGTAAAAACCGGGTGAATTAAAATGATAGTCTCCACAACTCCGAATATTGAAGGGAAAAAGATAGTTAAATACTTGGGTCTTGTAACTGGAGAAGCTATTATGGGGGCAAATGTTTTTAAAGATTTTTTCGCAGGTATTAGAGATATCGTTGGAGGAAGAGCGGGAGCCTATGAAAGAGAACTTAGAAAAGCCAAAGAAACAGCGATCAATGAAATGATAGAAGAAGCAGAAAAACTTGGAGCTAATGCTATTCTAAGTGTAGACCTAGATTATGAAACCATTGGTCAGAGCATGCTAATGGTAAGTGCAAGTGGTACTGCAGTAGTTATAAAGTGAAATTATTCTGGTATTAACCTCCTTATTCCCTTTATTTTGTCGTAATCCTTATCAAGAGCATAAATCTCTTTTATTTCATATTTTTCCATAAGAAGAATGTTAAAGGCATCATTTAAGTCTATATTGTATCTCTCAGCTATTATACTCGCCTCTTCAAGCATGTTTTCATTCTTTAATGGTAAAATTTCTATATTTAACATATTTAAGGCTTTCATAGCTTTGGTTAATTTAGCTTTTGGTAAATTTTCACGATTCTCAAGTATAAAATAAAAAATTAAAGGAGTTAAAATAGAAGTGGCAACTTTTTCTTTTCCCTCTTTTAAACGTTTTAATAATTTTTTACATTCTTCATAATACTCCTTGGGTTCTTTGACCGCAACACATAAAAATATGCCTACATCAATAAATCTCATTCTAAGCCCAGCTTTTTATTTTTTAACTTATTAAAGGTTTTATTTTTTAGCTTTTTAATATTTTCGCCTTCAAGTAAGCCATCTATTGCTTCTATAGGGTCAAAGGGTTTTTCTATGGTAATTACTATCCTATTATCTTCTATCTCAAAAATAAGTTCATCGCCTTTTTTCAAATCAAAAATCTCTCTTATTTTTTTTTGGTATGACTATCTGATTCTTGGAGGTTATCTTAGCTTTAGCATACATTCCAATCATTAACATACTATAATATTAATGTAAGGTAAAATTTTAATAGATGTATAATCTCCTTCTTCTCTTCTTCTTCATGACTTTGATAAGAATCATCCCTGCTATAAAACCTCCAATATGTGCAAAATATGCTACCCCGCCTACATTTTGATAAAGATAGGATAAGCTACCTATGCCAGAGAATAGCTGTAAAATGAACCAGAAGCCCAAGAAGAAAATCGCTGGTATTGTAGTCGTAGTTATGAACCATCCCAAGAACACAACTGTATATATCCTCGCCCTTGGGAAAAGCACCAAATATGCTCCCAATATTCCCGAGATTGCCCCAGAAGCTCCTATGTTTGGCACGGTAGAATATGGATTCATTAAAATTTGCAGAGTTGCACCTGCTATTCCGCAAAGAATGTAGAACAGTATAAATCTAAGCTTACCAAGCACGTCTTCTACATTATTCCCAAAGATATATAAGTAAAGCATGTTTCCGAGCAGGTGAACTATTCCACCATGAACAAACATGCTTGTTAGCAGAGTATGTAACCTTCTTCCAGAGGCTATCTCTGCTGGGATTACGCCATAAGTGTAGATAAAGCTTAAGTAAGCCTTCGGATTTATCAGGGCAAGCTTTATCTCATGTAAAAAAACCGCTATGTTTATAGCAATCAAAAGATACGTTAATATAGTAAAACTTTCAGTAGGATTTTCATCTCTAATGGGTAGCATTGAAAGATTAATTAGTTTATGTTATATAAAAAAGAAGTGCATGAGTATGCTAAGAGTAATGAAGTTCGGAGGAACCTCTGTAGGTGATAGTCAGAGAATAAAGCATGTTGCAGAGCTTGTAAAAAAATATAAGAGTAAAGAGACGGTTGTGGTGGTCTCCGCAATGGCGGGAGTAACCGATGAGTTATTAACTGTAGCTAAAAAGGTAGCCCATGGGCTAACAGAAGAAGATATAAAAAACATTGTGGGGGCTTTAAGAGAAAAGCATATCATTACGGCAAAGGAAGCGGTGCTAAGAGAATTTCTCGAAATACCTCTAATATCGATAGAGAAACTTTGCCATGAGCTTGAAAAATTGCTTATAGGTATTTCCTATGTTGGGGAGCTTACTCCTCGCTCACTGGATTATGTCTTATCCTTTGGAGAAAGGCTGTGCGCACCCATATTGAGCGGGGCTTTGAACAGTATAGGAGTAAAGTCAAAGTGGTTTACTGGCTATGAAGCCGGCATAACAACCAATTCAAACTTTGGAAGAGCCTCTCTAATATGGGAGATAACAAATAAAAGGGTTAATGAGATTCTAAAACCCCTGCTTAAAGAATATGTCCCCGTGGTTACTGGCTTCATCGCCGGCGATGAAAAAGGTAGAATTACAACTCTCGGAAGAGGAGGCTCCGATTACTCCGCTTCCATTATAGGCTCGGCATTAAACGCCGATGAGATATGGATATGGACCGATGTTGATGGAATCATGACCACCGACCCAAGACTTGTTAGCGATGCGAGAACCATAAAGGTGATTTCCTATATAGAAGCAATGGAACTCGCCTACTTTGGAGCAAGGGTTCTACATCCTAAAACTATAGAGCCCGCAATGGAAAAAGGAATTCCTGTTAGGGTAAGAAATACCTTTAATCCTGAGAATGAAGGCACGCTAATTGTTAGAGAGCAAGAGCGAATAGAGGATATAGTAAAAGCTGTAAGCGTTATGAAAGACGTGGTCATGTTGAATATTTCAGGAGCAAGTATGATCGGCATGCCGGGTATAGTAGCGAGAGTGTTCAACGCACTTGCCGAAGAAAACATAAACATTTTGATGATTTCCCAGGCCTCCTCAGAAGCAAATATAAGTTTTGTTATTGCAAAGGAAGACTTTAAAAAAGCCTTGGAAGTTCTCAATAAAGAGTTTAAAAACAATTACATTAAGCAGATAGAGTATCTTAAAGACATTGCAATCATAGCTGTAGTAGGAGCGGGAATGATAGGAACCAAGGGAGTAGCTGCAAGGGTTTTTAAAGCCGTCGCCGACGCTGGAGTGAATATAATAATGATAGCCCAAGGTTCATCCGAGGTTAATATAAGCTTTGTTATACTTGAAAAAGACGCTAAGAAAGCTGCGGAAGCTCTGCATAGAGAGTTTATAAGGTAATTCTACTCCTTATTTCCTCCTGAATTTTTTCAATTTCTTTGGTAGCATCAACTATAACAACATTTTTTTCATTTTTAAACATGCTTAAATAAGTTTCTCTAACCTTAGTTAAAAACTCCTTTTTTTCGAAGATTTCTCTGAGGTTTCTTGAAGATATTCTTTTTATTCCCATCTCCGGGGATATATCCAAGTATATTATTATATCTGGAGGTATCGCAAACTTGTTTATTTCTCTTATCCATTCTATACTTAAACCACTTGCTCCTTGATATGCTAGGGACGAATGCAAATATCTCTCGCTTATAACAATTTTTCCTTTTTCAAGCTCTTTTTTTATTATTTCAACATGCCCAGCCCTATCGGCAGCAAAAAGAAGTGCAGTTACTATAGCATTATAATTACTTGCGTTAGATAGAATCTCCCTAATCAGCTTTCCTACTTTGCTTTCTGTTGGTTCTTTGGTAAGAAAGACGCTGTAACCCTTAGCTTCTAACCAAGATGCAAGCAACTTAGCGTGAGTAGTCTTTCCCGCTCCATCTATACCTTCTATAGTTATAAACATCGACCTCAACTTTTTAGAATTTTTATCTTTCAAAAGCTTTGTAATTCTCTCCTCCATTTATATAATGCGGTATATAAAGTTTTTTAATTAAACCGTAAAGCTTAAATTTAGGTATCTTATTCAGTAATACGAATGATTCCTAAAAAAGTCTTTTTCACGAGTGGTGTAGGAAAACATGAAGACAAGCTTGTATCTTTCGAGTTAGCTCTTAGAGATGCAGGAATAGAAAAGTGTAATCTGGTCAAAGTTTCCAGTGTTCTACCACCCAACTGTGAATTTGTAGATAGGGAAGAAGGATTAAAGGAGCTAAAGTCCGGAGAGATAGTTTTTGTGGTTATGAGCGAGATTTCGAGTAAAGAGGAAGGAGAGAAAATTATAGCAAGCCTAGCTTGTGCCTATCCAAAAGATAGGAAACATCGCGGCTACATAGCTGAATATTGTTGTAAAAATAAAAGTGAAAAAGAAGCTAGAAAAAAAGCTGAAGAAATAGCAACCCTCATGTTAACTTCTTTAATAAATTTAAAAGAAGTCGGTAAGATAAGCATTTCAAATTCTACAATAGTAGAAAAAGGGAAGTGGAGCACCGTAATCGCTGCCGCTGTTTTTATATTATAGTCCAATTATCTTGCATACCTCTCAGCCATCTAATCTTAGAAGTACTATGTCTAAAAGCACAAGACTCTCGGTTTCTTTAACCTTTTTTTCCAATAATGGGTAGACAAACTATAAAGGTGCTCCCTTTTCCAACCTCGCTCTTCACTTCAATTTTACCTCCATGAGCATCTATTATGCGCTTCGCCACAGCTAAACCCATTCCCATGCCACCATATTTGCGCGTGGTTGAGGCATCTATTTGATACAATGGTTCGAAAATCTTTTCAATTTTCTCTTGTGGAATCCCTACCCCAATATCACTTATGCTCGTCGTGATGAACCTATCTTTGCGCTCTACCTTGATAGTAACATCTTCTCCTTCTTTATTAAACTTTATGGCGTTATCTACCAAGCTGGAAAACGCACGCTCGAGTGCTTCGGCATCTGCAACGATTTTCGGCAAATCAGACTGAATGTATGTTTTTATTTTTATATTCTTTTTCTCTGCAAGCGGTTTCATTTTTCTTTGCACAAGCAAAATTATGGGTTCTATATCCAAACTTTCAAGCTTGAGTTTGCGCTTCTCTTTATGAAATCTCGCTATCTCTATAAGATTGCCTATCATATTATTCTGCCTAGCAAGCGCTTTCATCGCCTTTTTTAGCAACTTATTTCTTTCTTCTGCATTTTCTTCTTCCATAGCAAGAGTTATCATTCCAATCGCGATGGTCAAGGGAGTGCGCAGTTCGTGTGAGACATTTGCAAGGATATTACTTTTCAACTCATCCAAAGAGTTAAGCTCCGCATAGGTTTTCTGTAGCGCTTCCTCCGCCCGCTTGTACTCGGTGATGTCTCGAGATATCGTCAACTTTGAAATCGTGCCGTCGGGATTTTCGAACGGTATTGAAGTGAGGTGGTATGTTCTACCCGTCTCTGGATGCGTCCACTCCTTATCTATTACTTTACCCTTCACTATCTCAGGAATGTCACAATGCGGGCATGGAGTATCTCTACCATAAAACGCCCTATAACATTTCTCCCCTTCAACTCGACCAAAAGATTTCATGAAAGTTTCATTCAAAAATTCTACCACATAGTCTTTAGAAACTATGTAAACACCCTCCGGAATGGTGTTGAATATTCTATACAACCTCTCCAGTTCGGTCTTCTTCTCCCCCTTTTCGCACAAGATTTTTCTTCCCCCCCTCTCGTGCGAAGATGTTAGTCGTCCTTCAACTTTTATTATTTTAGAGTTTTTAACATCTATAATTTTATTATTATATTCCCCTTACCTTTCTTTATTTTCTTTATCAGTCCTCTATCCTCTAAATCTGAGAGCATTAAGCTTATCTTAGCTTCTGAATAAGGAAGCCGTTTTCTTAACTCTGTTTGAGTCATTCTTCCTCCTTCTCTTGTGAGAATCTCCATTATTTCTCTCAAATCATCTGGTAAATCTTCTGGGAGTCTCTCTTTACGTTTTTTGTAGAAGTGAAGATAGAGATAAGCAAACATGATTACAACTGCGAGGGCTAAGAAGATTAAATACAAATAGCCAATGCTTCTTTTCTCCTCAAATTCCTCAACGTTTATATCTATACTTTCCCCAAAAAGGATTTCCTCAAAGGGTGCTGGCAGCATTAGCAGGTCAAGAGTATAATCTCCTTCCCGAGTTATTGTTATGTTTTCCTCGCAGTAATATTCCAAAATTCCATTTTTAAAATACTTTGCCTTGAGCACATAGCTTCCAGTTGGCAAATTAAAGGAGTAAGTTCCATTGGAAGCAACCACAACCTGCTTTGGGGTAGAGTTCACCTCTATAACCACTCCCTTAATGGGTTCAAAAGTACACCACTCATATGCTACGCCATGAATCGTTGCCCCCATCACCGGAGTTGCCATGCCAAGGAAAATTAAGATGTATATAAAAATTTTCGACATAGGAATTAATTTCTTAAGATTATATAAAATATTTTCTATAAATTATTTTACAGGTTTTTTAACCTATATAAACCATATAAAGTTATTATAAAGCTTTATTTTTTACAACTCAAAAGTATTTTTATATATTTCTATTTTTCTCATAATAAGAACGGTGATAAAAATGAAAAAGTTGAACATCTTTGTTGTTGGTGTTTTGTTGTTTAGCATGCTCGGCATGCCTTTACTAAATGCTCAAATAGCAGAGAAATATCAACAAGCAAAGAAGAATTACTTAAATGCAGTTAAAGTATACAATGAAGCAAGAAAGGATTTCATTACCGCTAAGAACAAATATAAGCAATACAAAAGAGCTGAAAATAGAGAATTGGCCTTTGAGAAAGCTAAGGATTTTCTACTTAAAGCAGACAGAGCAATGATAAGATATCTTGAAATGCTCAGAGTACGAGTAGAATTTGCAAGGGGCATAACCGAAGAAGAAAGACAACAAACCCTTGAAAAGATAGATTCCTATATCACATGGCTAGAAGAAAAACAACCAGAGATCGAGTCTGCAAATTCTCCAAAAGAGCTTAAGGAAATAGCAAGACAAGTAAGCGATGAATGGAAAGAGATTAGAGTAGAAGCGAAAAGAATCGTTGGTAAAATACTCTGCTACAAAATAGACAACATAATAAGCAAGGCAGAAGCGATCTCTGAGAAGCTTTCAGATAGAATCCAAGAGCTTAAGGAAGAAGGTAAAGATACAAGTGAACTTGAAGCTTTGCTTAGTGATTTCAATGAAAAAATAGCCTTAGCCAAGGAAAAAAATGAGCTTGCAAGAGAAAAATTCAAAGAGGTTTCGAGCATTAAGGAGATGGACAAGCTTTTCAGGGAAGGTCATGCTCTTATCAAAGAGGCGAATAAGTATCTAAGGGACGCTTATAAAGACTTAAAGGAGATACATAGAAAACTTAAAACCTACAGAACTGGGGAAACTACGAAAACTGGAGAAGGAGTGTTAACAGCGGAAGGTAGCGGGGTTGTAAAAGTATTTGGTAATGGAAGCTTAGAGGTTTCGGGAGAAGGTAATCTAACAGTGATAGATTACGGAGGGGATGCAGAAGAGAAGGTCGAAGGTTATGGAAATAAGATAGATTATGGAAACTCCACTATATTCTATCAAGGCTTTGGAAGTGCAGAAATATCTGGAAGCAACGTTACAGTAATAATCGAAGGGAAAAATCTTAAACTTGAAGCTAAGGGAAGAGGAACAGTATTCCTCAACGGCACCGGCACCTATAAAACCAAGAAAGGCTTAGAGGGCGACTGGACTGCAAGCGAGGTTCAGTATGGAGGTGAGCAGTGATGAAATTGACATATCTAATGATAATCGTAGCTTTCAGTTTTCTAATCTGCGGTTGCGTTTCCAAAACCGAGGTAAAGGAGCCAAGCACTATAGTGCCAGCAGAAGTGCAAAAGGTTTCAGAGGAAGATGTTACGAGCTTTGAGAAAGACCTGGCTGAGATAGAGAGCTTAACTCAAGAGATTGAAGAGGTAAGCTTTGATAGTTACGCGTAATGCTCAAGAAATTCATAGAG
>CBFDVL010000065.1:0-8336 GCA_965613365.1 uncultured archaeon
ACCATATCTATTTCCAAACATGCTGAATAATGGAAATTTTGTTATACCATTAGCACCCGCGATTAAAGTTATGCCGATGTTTGGGAGCTGGTCTATCCAAGTCCCCGAGATTATCTTAATCTCTGGAAAGGCTAATCTCGTCTTAGCAATGACAAAAGCTTGATAAAGCGAGGCAGGGGGAGGAGAATTTTCATAGTATGTTCCTTCGTGAGGATTTAAAGAATAGAAGGTTATTCTATCAAGCTCAAGCTCCTCTATTAGTTTGAAAAGCTCTTCAAGTTTAGAAATGTTTTCTCCCAACCCGAGGATTATCGTTATACCGGTTTTAAACCCAAGTTCTTTCGCATTCATAAGCATTTCAATAATTGGCTTTAAAGGCTTGCTTGGACATACAAATGAATGAAGCTCCCTATCAAAGGTTTCGACAGCTCCGGTAATCCCTTCTATTTCCTTGCCAAATATTTCAAGTTTTTCTCTTGGTAAAACCCCAACGTTTAGCCATATGGGCGAATTATAAACATATGCAACTAGCTCGGCAATTCCCTTAATCTCTTTAGGTTTGTATAGACCATAGCCTCCAGAGAGAAACTCTATGTTTGCTCCTATTCGCTTGCAGATTTCTGCCTCCGCAAGTATTCTTGACAGCTTTCTTTTGGCTTTTTCAGGTTTTTTTATCCTCGGCTTTTGCGAACTCATATAGCAAAATTTGCAATCACCTTTATCGCACCACCAGGATAAGAAGATAGCCCGCTCTATGCTAACCTCGTTGCCATGCCTTTGCAACGTTATTTTATTTGCCTTTGCTAAGGTCTCTAATAACTCTTCAGAATTCATCGGAAGAAACTCCCGTCTTTTATTACAAGCTTTGGCTCTATGTCTTTGATATCTTCGAGAAAGGAATACCAGTAGACCACCATTCCAGAGCCGAAGAGTCTTAGGTAATGGCGATATTGCCTTTCAAGATAATACCTATGCTCGTTAACATCTCCAAACAAAGCCTTGCATTCTATCCAAAATATTTCTCTTCCATTCACTGTTAAACTTGAGTTAAGCAAAAAGTCAGGAGTCTTTTCGCTGTCTATCTCAGGCTCTCTAATAAAACTTATTTTTTTCCTCTCAAGCCAAGCTTTGACCTTCTCTTCAACGTATTGCCCACGCTTTCTATGCTTTTCTTGCGCAATAGGAGAGAAAATGAAGTCTGTCGCGGTCGCAGCTATTATCTCCTCCTTTATCCTTGGATTTGCGAGCGCCAATTTTTCTTTTATCTCCTCGTTGTCGAGGAGAAAAGGATTTTTTATTATTTTCCTAATCCTCTTCTTTCCAAAGCCGAGCTTTTTTAAAATTATTCTCGCCACAATAACGGGAGGAATTCCAAGTTTTTCTGAGGTTTCAATAATAGAAGAACTCTTGTCTATCATCTTTTCATATCTTTCATAATTTATCTTAACCTTTCTAACGATTTTCTGAGATAAAATGCTGAAAAGCGTTGACTTTTCAACGCCATACTCCAAACTAATTCTTTCAATGTCCTCAAGCGAGTTCAGCTTACTATAAATTTCATTATAAATTATCTCTCTCATGATAACTTAGCTAATTTTGTTTGTGGAGATATTTAATATTTCCAAAAACAAAAAGATTTGCAATGTTAAGGAAGCCAAGAGCTTCTTTAGCAGAGCGATGGGATTGATGTTTAGAAGAAAATTAAAAAAAGAGGAAGGGTTACTAATAGAATTATCCCTTGGAAAATCCATTCACAGCTTTTTTATGAGATTTCCTATAGATTTAATTTTCCTCGATGAAAATTTTAGAGTAGTTGAGCTTACTACGCTTAACCCATGGAGATTTTATATCCCAAAGAAAAAAGTAAAATGGGTTCTTGAAGTTAATGAAGGAGTTATAAAAGAAAAGAATATTGAAATAGGAGATAGACTCTGTTTTAGATAAAAAACCAAAAGTTTTTTATATATCCTCGTCTTAGAAATTAAATTTGGAGGTAGATGCCATGTATTACGTTAATGGTTTGGAGTATCTGGGTAGGAATGTTGTGATTAGGGGAAAAGAAATGCCCGTTGAGGCTAAGCGCTTCGTAACATTGAAGAAAACCGATAAGATGCCTTCAAAAGAAGAGGTAATCGAGCTTGCCAAGAATTTCCAGGGAGAGGGAAAGGTGAAGAAAGTCTGGGTTATGGAGATGAATGGTAACAAGTGGAGAAAAGTAATGGATGTGATAAATCTCTAAACTTTTCCTTTATATATTTCCTCAAGAAGAAAAACATTTTTTATTTTATTTATGCAGTATTGGCAAGCTTCAAATGCCTCTTTTCTGTACTTTGCCGCTACTATCACTAATGCTATGCTTTCTCCAGCTTTAATTTCTCCAAGTTTATGAAAAATTCTTATCTCTTTAACGTTAAATCTTTCAATAGCTTCTTTTTTTATCTTCTCTATTTCTTCTTCCGATTTCTCAAATGGAGGAAAATAAACCTTCTCAACAGGCTTTCCATCCTTGCTTACGGCTCTTGCAATACCCAAGAGAGAAACTATTGCTCCTATCTCATTATTTTTATCTTTAAGTTTAATATCCTCTATTTCTTTGTCAATCGAAAAATCATTCGATGGTCGCATGTCTTTCCCTCAAATCTTCTTCGCTTTTTCCAAGTCTTTCCATTAGCTCGGCTATAACTCCATCTAAGAAAACCATAACCGTTGCCTCGAAAAGCGTACCTAAGGGCGTAAATGAATAATGTTCTCCCTTAATTTGGCGTAACATGAAATCTTTTTCACCTTTTAGCTTTGTTCTTCCCTCTATAACAACCACATGGTCAGCGGTTTTGCCGGCGGTTGAGTTAGGATAGGTTGTTATTAAAATAACCTTGGCACCAGCCTTTTTAGCAATTTTTGCAGCATTCACAACCGAAGTGGTTTCTCCTGAGCCAGAGATCAAAATCAGTAAGTCTCCTTCTTTTAGACCAGGAGTTATAATCTCACCGACCACATAAACATTGATATTGAGATGCATTAAACGCATTGCAAAGGCTTTTCCTACCAATCCAGACCTTACAGCACCATACACGAAAACTTTGTTAGCCTTGAGAATTTCCTCAACAAATCTTTCAACCTGCTCTTCGTTTAATCTCTCTGCAACTCTCTTAACATGCTCGGCAATTACGAGCATAGCATCTTTTAAAACTTTCATGGTTTTACCCTTAAAAAGAAGTGGAATATATAATTTATGACGGGAAGTTAAGTAAAAAACTCATTCCCCCTTCCTTCTTCTTGCATAGTGCCTCGCGAGTGCAATAGCAACAACGATGGCAATGATACCAATGCCAATTAGTTTAGAGTTCGAATGAGCAACTCCTCCACCTCCAGAAACAACAACGGGAACCTTCAAGCTCTGGGTATAAACGTTAGTATCTCCTCTCTCAGAATCTCCGGTAGCCCTGACGATAACCTTCAGGAAATACTTCTTTGGTAAAGCACCCTTGTCGACACTGAACTTCAGAATGGCGACTCCCTCTTCACCCGGTTCCAAGGTTCCGATATAATCGCTCCTAACATCAAAGCTAAACGGCTGAGAGGCCTCCCTAACAACCCTCAGATCAACGCTCTCACCTTTTTCATACCCCACATTCCTTATAGTTATATAGAGCAGGCAACTCTCCCTTGGATGGAGCAACTTTGGTTTTTGCTCAATCTTGCTTACCACGAAATAGGGCTTTGGCTCAAGCAGCAACTCAACGTCCTCAAAAACCTCATAGGAATTACCCTCCGTATCATCGTACCTTATCCTGAGAGGAAAAACATACTTCCCGGGCTTCGCGACCTCGCTCACATCAACATAAAAAACGCAAGCCTGAGATTCGCTGGGAGAAAGCTTGCCCACGAAAGCTTCATCGCTCCTCGAGTAAGAGGGCTTGAAGGCGAGGCTAAGATTATCTAATATGAGCTTCGCCCTTATATTCCTCGCCTCAGCTTCGCCAGAATTCTCTAGGGTTATCTCAAGCTTAACGTCATCGTCTCCAGCCCTAACCTCGAGCGGGTCGGTTTTTATGCTCGCTATAGAAATATTAATATCCCCCTTAACCAAAATCCCGATCTTTATCACCTGCTCAACATCCTGGAGCTTGTCGTTCTTCCACTTCAGCACGAGGGGGACCTCGTACACTCTTTCCTTTGTTCCCAATCTAGCATATATCGGGAAAGAGATTTTAACCTCTTCCCCCTGCAAAACAGCTCCAAAATACTCCTGGGATTCCTGAGCCTCGCGAGCCCTCTTGGTAACCCATATAGTTGCAGAGCCGAGGGGGTCTATCGGAGTAGCATCCTCTGGGTCGAGAGAAGCCTTCAAATACAATGCAAAATTCGGTTGCAGGTTTTTCAAAGTCACATTCAAAACCGCGGTATCTCCGGGAGCTATCCTCAAGGGCTCGACCTTAACGGGATAGAACTGTGCCTCAACAGCAAAACCTTCTGTTGCTAAAGCTAAAGTCAAAGCTAAACCTAAGGCTAAAAGCATTGCAATCGAAATTTTTTTGTTCATTTTTTCGACCTCCTTCTCCTTTTCATTTTTTCTGTTATTATAAGTAGTGAGGGAATTAGAGTTAGGGCTGATAGCATGCACATAACTATACCCAAGCACATCATATTTCCCAAATCTTTCATGACCGTCAGCCTGCCAAGATTCATTGCCCTAAAACCTATTAGTGCTGCAAGTGTAGTAGTGCCCATGGGCTTTATAACTCTTGCCAATGTTTCAGTAATCGCTTCTTCTGGTTCGAGCTTTTCTCCAAATACTCCCTCCAATTCAAGTCTAAACCTATTTACAACTTGAATTCCGAAATCTATGCCTATACCCAAAACCATCGAAGTTGCTCCGGAGGTCACCGGTTTGATTTTTATCCCGAGTAACCCCAAGGTGCCATTCGTCCAAATGGTGCCCAATGCTACGCCCAATAATGGTAAGAGACCATATTTTAGCGATCTGAACAGTAAAAGAACTATAATAAAAATTGCCATAAAAGAGATTCTTGAGGTTCTTTTCATATCAGGCTTTATCTGAGCTCTTATCGTTTTTGTTATGGCAGGCATTCCAGTTAGTGCAACCTTTATACCTAAAGGAGGGGGATATTCATCTATCGTTTTTTGAACTTCGTCCGTTATTTTTTCTTCAATTCCCTCAACATCAGCTAAACTTATTCTTATTAACATTGTTTTATAATCAGAACTTACGAATTGAGAGGCAAGTGGAGATTTTTCTAAAATACTTTTTGTAGTGGCCAATGAGTTGGGGAGGTTGCCATTGTTTTCAGCTCTTAGAATATCTGCAACGCTTTGCACGCCTATAACTTTGTCAAGTTTACCACATGCATGCTCTAGGGTTTCTGCATATCTTATAACTCGAGGGTCTCTGATATCCATTATTGCATTTTTATTATCCGAGCCTTCGTCAATCTCTATAACTATCATCAAGCTATCTGCTCCTCCAAATTCGTCTCTCACAATATTCATCGTTCGGATTACCTCTTCATCCTTTGGAAAAAGCGAAGAATAACCCCCTCCTCCAACTTGAAGCTTGGTCATTCCATAAATGGATAATAGAGTAAATAGGAGTATTACTAGGATAACTATCTCTGCCCTCTTAGCTACAAATTTGCCGTAAGCTTTGAATAGGTTATCCAAGTCTCTTATCCTCCTTTGGTCTCTTTATGTCTTCCACTATGATTATGAATGCGGGATTTGCTATGAGGGCTGCAATTAGGCAATAAAATATTCCCAAAGCTAATGTTATCCCGAGATGCTGTATCATCGGCATTACGGCAAAGAGCAATGCTAAGAAACCCGCGATCGTCGTCGTGCCCGAGCCAATTACAGCACTCCCTATCGCCGGGATAACTATTCTAAGAGAATCAAGTTGTGATTTTCCTTTCTCTCTTTCCTCGGTATATCTACTAACTATAAATACAGCATATTCTACTCCCAGACCTATGATCATTGTTCCTACTCCTACAGTAGCTATGGATAGGGGAATGGCAAGCCACCCCATCGTTCCTATCGTCCATATCAAGCCCAAGAGGATTGGAAGGAATATAAGCGCTCCGCGAATCTTGTAAAGTAGTAAGAGAAGGAATAGAATAATTAAAGAGGCTATTGCAATGGTTTTTGTTGCATCGCTAACTAAATATTCCATTAAAGTTGTTCTGAGTATTGCATTTCCGGTCAAGCTAACCTTTATTCCCGGAGGTATCGCAACCGAAGCTATATCATCGTTGACCGTGGTAACTATTTCCTTTACCTCTCTCTCACTTGCACTTGCTTGAGTATAGACCATTATTACCGTGGTGGTGTAAAACTTGTTGAAGAAATTCTTTGCTTGGGGGAAAAGTTCAAGAGTTCTTTGAACTTCGCTTATAGAAGAAGGTGTTTTCGGAAAAAAAGGTGCAAACGAAGTAACCCTGCTAACTTTCCTTTCCTTTGCAAGCAAATTATGCAAATCTCTGACCAGTTCTATTACTCTCGGGTCTCTAATATCCTCTACTCCATTTTCAACTTTACTTTTTTTATCAACCTCAATTACGATTAGAAAAACATCGGTATCTCCAAACTTATAGCCTATAACATCGTCAAGCTTAATAACCGGAATATCCTGAGGTAGCTCTTTCTTCAGGTCTGTTTGAAGCTCGAGCTTTGGCAAGCCCAAAATCATTATGGAAGTAAATACAATGGTGATGAGGGCTATTTCCTTGGCATGCATATACTGAAATTCCCCGATCCTCGTTAATATTCTCCTTAGCATTTATACCACCTGGCGTGGTGAATCAAAAATATTAAAAGATATGAGCTATATAAATTTTTTGGGTGATCATGAATACGAGCATTGAAGAGAAGCTCAGGCTGTTTGGATTAAACAAGTATGAGGCCTTAGCCTATATAACGATAGTAAAACATGCTGTAAGCTCGGCAAGAGAGATAAGCAAGTTTTCTGGAGTACCATATTCGAGAATTTATGACGTTCTTGATTCTCTGGAAAAGAAAGGATGGATTTTTGTTGAGTCCGGAAAACCTCTGAGATATAAGGCAAATAATTTGAAAAGCATCTTGGATAAAATTGAGAAGCAAAGAATGAAGGAACTTTCGGAGACAAAGAAAATCGTTGTAGATGAGCTTGAGCCTTATTTTGCTAAAGCAGTTAAAAAAGTGGGAGTTTGGATAATTAGAGACAGGAAAAAAATTCTTGAGAAAATTGAAGAAATGATAAAGACAAAAGTTGAAAAAACGAGAATGAATGATTTTGTTAATTCGGTCATAAAAGATAGTTTTCAAATGCAAATAAGAAAAAATCTTAACAAACTTTACCCAATCAAAAAATTTGAAATAAGAAAAATAGAAGTTATCGAATGATTCACCAAAAGACGTAGTTAACTTTATATATTCAAACT
The DNA here is from genome assembly GCA_965613365.1 of uncultured archaeon. Taxonomy (GTDB): domain Archaea; phylum Hydrothermarchaeota; class Hydrothermarchaeia; order Hydrothermarchaeales; family CAZSVW01; genus CBFDVL01. The sequence continues at coordinate 7,440 of CBFDVL010000065.1, forward strand.
CTAAAATCTTATTATTGTTATCGTCTTTTTGTGTGGGTGTGTCTTCTATCGAATGACGTTTCAGATTCCGGTATAAATCTTAGTTTCTTTCCCCGGAAATCTAAAGAGGTGATTAAAATGGAACGCGTATTCGGGATGGACGTCCACAGAGACCTCCTCGTAACAACAGTCAAGACAGAGGAAGGAGAAGAAACAAGATACAGCGGAGTAAGCATGGAAGACCTAAACAGCCTAATGAAGTGGCTGAGAGAGAAGAGATGTCATAAAGGAGTGATGGAGTCCTCTGGCATATACTGGGTTCCAATATACACTGTTCTAACGGATAATGGATTCGAAGTAACAATAGCCAATGCACATCAGGTAAAGGCTATCCCAGGAAGGAAGACGGACGAGCTTGACTCACAATGGCTAGCGAGAGTATTCAGTGCCGGGCTGATAAAACCATCATGTATACCTGAGAAGAAGCTCAGGGAGCTAAGATCCCTAACCAGGCTGAGAGTAACGCTTCTAGAGACGCAGACAGCATTCAAGAACAGAATCCACAAGGTACTCCAGATATGCAACATAAGAATAGCATCTAAGCTGTCAAACCTATTCGGAAAAGACGGACAACTACTCCTAAACGCACTGATGAAGGGAGAAGACAATAGACGAAATGATAGAAAAATACGGCTCCAAAAGGCTGAAGATGAAGAAAGAAGATGTGAAAGCGTCAATTCTAGGAGTGCTGGGAGAAGCAGACATAATAGAATTGAAGATGTGCCTAGACAACGTGAATAGGCTTGAGGAGCAAATCAGGCAGCTAAACTCGAAAATCGCGGAGCTCATAAACGAGAAAGACGTTAAGAGAATATGCAAGGTGCCAGGATTAGGAGAGATTTCAGCATCAGTCGTAAT
>CBFDVL010000066.1:0-8134 GCA_965613365.1 uncultured archaeon
ATGATAAAGAAGACCATAACGATCAGAGAAGATCAGGAAGAATGGATTAAGAGAAAACACATAAACCTGTCAAGATTCGTTCAGGCCAAGATAGACGAGGAGATGGGAAGTGAGGAGAACCAACACGTTTAAACTTAGACCAACAGAGGAGCAAGAGAAAAAGCTTTTCGAGTTGGCAGATAATTGCTCTAAGTTGTGGAATGAAATTAATTATAGTTGATTTTTAAAAGCCCCGGACGGGATTTGAACCCGTGACCTGGTGATTACGAATCACCCGCTCTACCAGCTGAGCTACCGGGGCCTTGTTTTATTACACATATTTCTATTATAACTTCTTGGTTTTTATCCTTTAGAAGATTTATTAAACTTCTACTAAGGTCTTTTGCTGCCTTGTCTGCTTTTATCATTAAAGTTCTCGGGCATATAAAATCGCTTTTTCTTATCACGATATCGCTTTCATGCTCGAAGGTTAGTTTTTCATGCCCTCTACCCATGATTATCTCGGTAAGTTCTCCACATCTTATAACACATTTTATTACCGCTTTGCTACTTCTCGCTTTTTCCTTAAATTCTTTGCTTAAATCCCTTAAACCTTTATTTGCACGTACCGCAACAATGCAATCGCCTCTCTTGGTGATCTCTCTATCCTTGGTGAATTCAAGCGTAGTTCTATGCTTGGCTGTTATATTTTCATGTCCCCATGCCCTTATAACTTCCATACAAAAGCTTAATTAGCATTAAAAATAAAAATTTTAAGGATGAAGTTCGACGAAGAAAGAAAAAAAATGGTGGAAAAACTTGTATATTTTGGATATCTCAAAAACAAGGCTGTTATCGAAGCGATGGAAAAGGTCCCCCGTCATCTTTTTGTTCCTCCAGATTTACAAGAAGAAGCCTACGATGATAGACCTCTACCAATAGGAGAAGGTCAAACGATCTCTGCACCTCACATGGTTGCTATGATGTGCGAAGCATTGGAGCTTGAGGAGAATAACAAGGTACTTGAGGTGGGAGCAGGCTCGGGATATCACGCTTGCGTAATTGCTCACGTAGCAAAAAAAGGTAAAGTAATTGCGATTGAAAGAATAAAAAAGCTTGCCGAAAAAGCCGAGGAAAATATAAAGAGAGCTGGATGTGAAAGAATAAAAATTGTTACTGGAGATGGCACAAAGGGCTATGCTGAAGAGGCGCCTTATGATAGGATACTTGTGACAGCGGCGGCGCCAGAAATTCCACAGCCTTTGATAACCCAGCTTAAACTTGGAGGAATATTGTTGATTCCCGTTGGAAGCAGATTTTCTCAGGATTTGTTTAGAATAAGAAAAATCTCGGAAGATAAAATCACAAAAGAAAATCTTGGTGGAGTTGTTTTTGTTCCTTTGATTGGAGAGTATGGATGGAAAGATTAGCTGATTAAAGCTGTAGAAGGTATTCTATTACTCTCTCCAAGTTGGCTTCTGTTAGTTCTGTTACCACGATTTGACCATCCAAAACAACATAGGGCAGAGAGTTGATATTATATCCCTGACCAAAGGCTAAGTTATAGTTGGTTCTTTCGAATCTTGTATTGCTGAGCATTGATGTATAGCTTTCGTCTAATCCTATACTCTTAGAAATGTTCAATATTATTGACATGTTTTTTATATCCTTACCATTTAAATAAGCTTCAAAAAGCTTTTCTCTCATCTCATCTCCTTTTCCCAAAGCCTTCGCAATCTCATAAGCTTCCACTGGAAGGTAGAAATCTGGTGAAAGTGGATAACCTATGAAATTGACTTCAAGTTTATTTCCAAACTTATTTTTAAGTTTGGAAACTACATCTTTTTCAAATTCGTAACATTCTAGCGAAGAGAAATCAAAAAAAATTAACATCTTAACCTTTCCTTTTTCATGAAGAAAAGGCTGATTTTTCATCACTCTAAACTCTGCTTCTTTTTTTGTGCTGGGAGTTCCTATAGAAAATAACCCATAATATATCGGACCCAAAACAAACAACAGAATTGAAAGGAAAATAAATATATATTTATTTATTCTCTTCATTTTCTAAAGAAAATGAAGAAAAAAAAGAAATTTTTACCACCAGCAGACCACTTGGTTGCAGCTGAATATTAGTTCCACAAGTTTGTCGTAGTCCACATTTCCTTCGTAGAGCTTTACCTCTACAACCTCTTTGCCCTCTGCTGCACCCTCTGCAAGTTTCTTTGTTAGTTCGTCTGGTTCTGATCTGTAAATATAGAGAACCTTCATTTTCCTCCCCCTCAGAATGGAATGATTACCGTATAGTCCTTAAGTTTCTTGGCTATCTCTTCAAGTGTTAAGATTGTAAAGCCGTGTTTTTCGTTTTCCTTTACATTTGAGTACGCTCCCCCATCCATGTCAACTAGGAATTCAAAGTTTTCACTATATTCTTCTGTCATCTCTACTTCATGATTGAGCACATACATGTCTACTTTATGATTTTCTAAGAGCAATCCTAAGCTTGACCTCAAGCACTCCCATTGCCTATCTTTTTCTTTTACAATTACCGCAACGTTTTCTTCTTCTCCCTTCATTTTAAAACACCACGTACCTATCTACTTCCGATAAAATTTCTGCATTTTTACCTTGGGTTGCAAAATCCTTGTAATCCAGCCCCTCTACAGGTGACTCTTCCTTAGAAAGCTTGTCTAATCCTTCTCCTATGTAGCGTTTATAGCCAACTTCGCAGAGCGCAACATTTGCATTTTCCAAGAGTTCTTTGAATCTTGGATTTTTAATATTTAGCACGCCCTGAGCTGTAAGGAACACCTCGACTTCTTTGTCAGCTTTTTTCGCCGCTTTGGCAAGCTCTACCACATGGTCAAAATATTTGTCAGTTATCACCAATATTCCAAGCTTTTCCACCATAGCAATACCTCCATTTCAATGTCTAAGGATACTGGTATATATTTTTTGATTTTTTGAATCTTAGAAACAGATTACTTCATCAGCTTCGCTAATCAATTCTGCAAGCTTTGGTGGGCCAGCAAGTTCACCGGCTACAAACTCAACAACCGGTTTTTGTTGCTCATCACATAGTCCTCTTCCAACGGCGCAGGATATGCCTATGTATATGGGTACCTTGTGCGTTTGGGTCAAGAAGAGTAGGAGATCTTCAAAGGGAGGTAACCCAGGGGCTTGGACGTTCTCTGCAGTTCCTTCTTTCATCAAATAGACTGCATTGTTATACAGCCATATAGAAACATCCATTCCTTTCTCTACTAAAGCTTTGGCTGTTAAAAAAGCTGCTGTGGGCCTATTCGGGTCTTCAGGCCCATTGTTTACAATTATTACTACCTTCTTAGCCATACAATCACCTCTACCATTTTTTATCTTTCTATAATTTATAAATATTTTGGTAGCTATTGCGTTGTTTCTCTCTCAATAAAATCCTTTAAAAGCCTTGCAGCTTCTTTATAAAACTCGAGTTTAGATTCCCTTATTACATCATCACAGAATTTTGGAACCCATTTTGCTAGATGTTCTTCCAAAAATTCTTTCTGCATTTTTTGAAATTTTCTTGCTTTTTCTTTATTTTCTTCTTTAAATTTCTCCTCCATATAGCATAGATAATACATAAACTCAAGCTCCGCAGCTATATGGTCTGGTAGGTCCTTAAATTTTTTTGATATTCTAAGTCCAGCCTTTCTATATTTTTTAATAATTTCTTGCGTAAAAACCATTAGCCTGCGTTGCTCATCTCTATATGCTGATTCGTAAGGTGGACAGGGCACATTTTTTGCCGTTATGAACAGCCTTACATACTCCCTTTGAAGCTCTAAGATATTCTTTTCTTGAAACAGGCCTTTCTCAGGATAGGAAAAGAGAATAGAGAAGAATTTATAGGCTTGTGCTCTGTTCATCTTTTTAATCATAGCGTACTTTTATTTTAATTTTTGTATTTTAAAATCTTATCCGAAGGAAAAGTTACGGTAATACAAAAAATTAAAAAGAACAAAGGCACAGTTATTTTTATCTATCCACAACCAAGTGGAACATATGGCGTTGTAGGCGTCTCTTCTTCTGGTTTTTCTTTCTCTGGTGGTGCGGTAATGTTGGCGGCAGCTTTAGGTGGGACATTATCCGCTTTTGCGCTCGGCACTTCTGTGCTGGGTTTTATCTTTTGTTCGTTGAACCACCAGCATTGCTTTCCTTCCCACCACCAGCATTCTCCTTTCCCTATACACCCCGAAATTGAAACTACGACAACCAACGTTAAGATCCATATTAATGCTCTCATAACCATCTCTCCTCATTTTTAAAATATTTTTAACTCTTTATATATTTTTTTGTATTTAAAAACTTCTTTACGAAAAATCGAAAAATTTAAATAATGCGTTTCGATGATGAATAATAGGAGGTGAAGGTGATGGAAGTAGAGCTCCCGGGCGTGGGGACGGTTACTGTAAATAAAGTTGTAGATTGTCTTGGAATGGTCTGTCCGAAGCCTCAGCTAATGGCAAAGAAAGCTTTGAAAGAAATGAAAAGTGGTGAAGTGGTTGAGATACTGATAGATAACCCTTCTTCAGCAGAGGCAGTTCCCGGAGTTATCAAAAAAAGTGGAGGAATACTTTTAGGACAGATAAAAGAAGGTAAGGTATTCAAACTTTACGCAAAGAAGGGGTAAAATGGCGGAGGGTTTCCTTCAGAAATTAAAAGAGCCATTAGACTATAGAACAGGTGCAATATTAATTGCCATAGTACTAGTTATAATGGTGATACCTTACCGTGCTTGGGCATTTGCAGGCGGGCTAAGGTGGATAGACTCAAGGATAATGGCACTTTTCTTGGGGATGGACTTCATAAATAATAATCCATTTTGGAAAGATGTATACTATAGGTCTCCAGCTGTAGCGGTGTCCTTGCTTTTTTTCATCCTAGGAGGTTTCGTTTCAGCCTACATATCAAAGGAATTTGGAATTAAATATGATAAAGATACTATACCAGACTCCATAATCGGCGGATTGCTAATGGGCATTGGAATAATGTTCATATCAACCTGTAACATCGGAATTTTCCTTAATTCGGTACCTCAGCTTTCACTTGGGGGCATTATTGCGGGGATAGGGTTAATAGTAGGAACATATATTGGTGCTAAGATCTACGAAAGGAGGATGGGTCTATGACGGTTTCACTAACGGCGGCGGCAATTATAGGTTTCGTTCTCGGTTTTCTTGTACAGCGTTCGAGATTTTGCATGACGGGGGCAATAAGGGATTATATTCTTTTCGGGATAACAAGAAATCTAAAGATGGTATGCATTATCCTAGGGATAACAACCTTCTTCTATACCTTATATCTCTCAACAACAAAGATACCAACAAACCTGCCTACGCCTGTTCCAGCGGGGTGGTTTAGCTTTGTAGGTGGAGTGATTTTTGGGATAGGCATGGCAATAGCTGGAGGTTGTGTTACAAGTACATTTAACAGAATTGGAGAAGGGAGTATTAACTACCTTTTAACAGGAATTTCAATGTTTATAGGGATAATAATAGGAGCCTTTACATTCTGGAAATGGTTTGCTTTACCCTTCGGCAGGTACTTTGAGAGTTTCGGCGTACCCTATGGGTTAATCTGGATTGCAAGCTTTCCAAAAATGAAGGTTGGAACAGCTATACTAGACCTTCCTCCAATAGTTCCAGGAATAATAATCTCTGCACTGTTCTTTGCATGGTACTATAAGCTCGAAAAAGCTGAATCATAATTTTTTAATTTTTATTTAGATGAAGAAGTTAATTTTTCTGGTATTTTTACTTATATCTACAATGCCGTATATTTTTGCATTAAGTGATTGTACCTCTTGTATCTCTTGTCATTCTAATAGGACAAAGATGGAGGAATTTAATTTTACCGAATATTATATTACAAACCAAGAGGTTTGGAATCAAAGCGGGATGTTTCGTTTAGGATTGGGGGGTCCAAAATGCTATGACTGTCATCTTGGAAACAATAATACATATGCCTTAGAGAAGGCGCACGAGAATCTCCTCAAACCCTTTATAATTCTTACTGAAGGAATAACGCCAACCAAGAGAGATGAAATTATAAAAGAGATAAAACCTCATCAAGATTTTCTTCCAATGCTCCTTCTTCCGAGAAATTCTTCTATAAAGTCTTTATTATATCATGATAGAAACTTCTCTACTCTTGCTTTTGATATGGAGATAGCCAACAAAACCTGTGGCAAGTGTCATCCTCAAGAAGTTAAAGATTTTTCTTCTACTCCTATGGGGAAGCAAATATATTCTAAGCGATATACTAGCTTTACTTCACCAGCCCCTCATAATTGTGGTTATTGGTTTACAGATTTAGAGAAAATAAGAGAAGAGTTAACCGTAAACTATACAAAAGAGCAGGCTGAACTAAACCAAAGAGTTTGCAACCAATGTCATGTCTCTTGCCTAGATTGCCATTATTATCCTATAGCTGGCAAGCATGTTTTTAAACGCACGCCCGAGCCTACTTCTTGCTACTTCGGAGGCGGAAGAGGTATTTGCCACGTCGGTGCAGAGGATTATAGGAGGGGGGCAGGATATTTCAGAGAAGGCAGCATACCAGTACTCGAAAATGACGTACATGCCGAGAATAATATTTCGTGCTTAGAATGTCATTCTTTCGATGGGCATGAAATTCATAGAGAAGCCTTCTGCGATAAGTGTCATGAAAAAATCGTTGAAAGCATGAAAAATAGCGTGCATCGCAACTTAACCTGCGAAGCTTGCCACATAACCGAGCTTACTGGTTATCAAATAACAATATGGGGTCCTGGAGACTACTGGGGAGTGGCTACACCTCTTACAAAACTTAATGCTTATGGAACCCTGAGCAAGCCTATTTTAATAAGAGTCAATAACATCTGGATACCAGTTAAGCCGATGCCTCAGGCAGTTCTAAATCAAAGAAAAAAGCTTTCTTCAACTTTGGTAAAGAGGCGAAGGAATGATACCTTGGATGCCTATGCAATCGTGGGTAGCGTTAACAACACTATTCTATGGATTCACATGGACAAAGCTTCTCATGCCCTTCGAAAAGCAAGAAGCTGTGAAGATTGTCATTCAAGTAAAGAACAAGTTGCTATTTCTGAGTGGGTAGTTTTTAAAAATCACTCGGCATTAGAACCTTTGATATATGGCAAGCATATGGTTATAGCTAATGAAACCGGTTTATATATTTTGAACATGACTCGGGTTAAAGAAATTCACAACATAAATCTAAAATGGTATATCGAAGGAGATTTCTCTCTTCCAGAGAAAGGAGAAAATTGCAAAGAAAACTGTGAAGCTTGCCATGGGACTGCGCATGTTACGTTAAATTTAAAATATAAAAAAATTAAAACAAGACTAATTCTCACCTTTGCTCTATCTGTGATTCTTTCAATAATAATCATTATGAGGAGCAAAAAATGAATAGAAGAGAGTTCCTCGAGATGCTTGCAAAAGCCTTACTTGGGGCATTTGGTTTTGTCATGATACTTTCTCTTTTCTCCAGAAAAGATTACTCGATAGTAGAAAGCGAAGTTTTAGCAAAGAATAAAATTGTATTTAGCTTGGATGAACTAAAAAGAAAAAAGGCAATAAAATTCGAGTATAACAATAGACCCGCTCTCTTAATCTATTATAATAATGTGGTAAAAGCCTATGATGCAACTTGTCCACATATGGGGTGTCCTGTAAACGCTAATTATCTTGAGAAAGGCATTCTCTCTTGCCCCTGCCATCTTTCAACCTTTGATGCATTATCTGGTAAAAGACTCTCAGGTCCGGCTCCTCATGGGCTCAAAGAATTGAAAATCAAAGTGATTAATGATAAAATATACATAGGATAACTCATCTTTCAGAAAACGAAAAATAAACTATATATATTAGAATTATCAGATGAATAAAACAGACCTGCAGGGGAGATACCTTGGAAACCAAGCAAAAGCTTGGTATCCAAGGGAAACCTATCCCCTCAGGTTCTCCTTCTCTACTTTTGGATTTGGATTTTCTACTCGTAGAAAACTAAAAGGCTCTAAACAGTTAGTTTTGTGAAAATTTTAATTACAAGGAAGTAAGAAAGCTCATACCCTTCAGTATTGAGAAACAAGGTTTCTCATTCTAACCAACTTCGTTGGTTG
>CBFDVL010000067.1:0-8021 GCA_965613365.1 uncultured archaeon
AACAACAGAGCTGAATAGCTCGGAAAGCAAGCGCTCCTTCTTCCTTGATAAAGGAAGCAGGTTGAGCTTCAGAGATTCAACGACTGCTCTTTCCACCCTCAGCACCCGCAGTAGAATAATAGCTAAAGATAAAGATATAAATAGCTTTCGCCAATTCCTCCCAGAACTGAAGTTCTGGGCTTCCTTGGCGGTAGGAGTGTAAAAAGGAGGAGGGAAGGCGGTGGAGCTTCCCTTATGACTATGCCTCTACTTTGAGCAGAGCATCTGGAATCGAAGCTTGAGCCTCAACTTCCGCTTTAACCTCACTCTCATGCTTGATCGTTATGCAATCCATGCAGATGCTTCTCTCTATTACTCCTTCGTCCTCGCTCTCAGATATCATACCCACGAACTTGGTATTACAGTTAAAGCAAAGCATTCCTTCCTCGTTTCTTATGAGTTTTCCTCCGCAGAACATACAATACAACTCCATGTTAAATGCCTACGCATTTAGTATATATCTGCGTTGTCCAAGAGAGCGTCGGAAAAGTATTCAAACAGAGCGAGGTTGAAAAAAAGGAAGCATCTTCACTCTAAAACTCCTTTTGTACTTGGTACGCTCTCTCCTTTTATAGAGCAAGCTTGCGATAACGATAACCCTAAGGATTTAAAAAGAGCCTCAGCTTTATGATGCTCATTTTTGCCATCTAAAAGCTTGGCATGCAAATTTATTTTAAACTCAGAAGAGAAAGTTTGTAGAAAATGCTCGATCATCTCGGTTTTTACTCCTTCGACTTCTTTCCATCTAAATTTCATCCCATAATTAAAGTAGGCTCTTCCCGAGATATCAACAGAGGTTAAAACTAAAACGTCATCCATTGGTATTATAGAGAAGCCAAACCTTGCTATCCCTTTTTTATCTTTTAAGGCCTTGCTAAAAGCCTTTCCTAAGCAAATTGCAACATCTTCTATTATGTGATGCTGATTATCTCCACTTGCTTTGACCTTTAAATCAAATCTTCCATGTCTTGCGAAGCTTGCAAGCAAATGGTCAAAAAAAGGTATTGTTGTCGAGATTTCGTAATCTCCCTTTCCATCTATGTTAAGAAAAATCCTAACCTCAGTTTCCCTTGTTTTTCTTTCTATGCTTGAGAAGCGTTGCTTATTATCTTTCATTCTAACCAGCTCTTAAGTTTTTCTTCAAATTCCTTTCCTTCTTTTATCTCTCTTATTCTCTCTATACTTTCTTCTGTTTTTGCAACATACTTTTTAAGCTCTTCTTCAAGCTTGTCAATTTCTTCTCTTGAAACCACAAGCTCACTAAGGCTCTCTTTGAAATTGTAGTAATCTCTCAAATATTTAGATAATATCTGCTTGAAGCTGAATCCTCCCAACAAAATCATTACATCTACGCTATCTTGCTCGCTAGCAACCAAGCTTGAGTATCTCAATATCCCCCCTCCTACCAAATGCTTATCTGCCCACTCCTTGCTTATTCTCTCGAGACCTATCTGGGTATAGATTCCTTTATCAACATATTCTTTTGGTGCCACTACAACTATATAAGCCATTGTGGCGGTTTTTGTATCGAAAGGAGCTAAAGGATGCTCTAAAGCTGCTTCAAGAAGGGCTTCTAAGCTAAAAACCTCGGGGTCATTGCCAAAGCTTATGCATGGAGCAAAGTGGTAAACCCCCATGCTTCTTGGCAACTGATAATAATCAGCGACGTCTATCGTAGCTTTGGCACCTTCTCCTCCAGGAAAGATGAGCATGTTTATAACCTTTATTATCTCCTCATTTATTTTGTGGTACCTCTCTTCTACGGTTTTTTCTATTACCTCTAAGTATCTCTCCACCATCGAGTTCTCTACGAGTATGAGCATGTCTGCATTCTGCTCATTATTATATCTGAGAAGTCTTGAGATTCCGCATATGGTATTGAAATACCTCTGAGCGCCTTCGAAATCAAAAGGTAATATGCCCAAAGCAAAAAAATTATCCACTCTGTCCTTAAGCTTATGGATTATGTAAGGTAAAGAACCACTACCTGTGCCTCCTCCCAAGGTCGTTATCCCAAGCACAACATCTCCTTTTTCTACTCCTAAGGAAGAGAAGTACTTATCTATAAGCTCAAAGTCGTACTTTGCCTCAAGCTCTCCTATCTTCCAGTTGTTTCCAGCACCAGAAGGAGATTTTCCAAATATGCATATTCTGTGCTTCATCTTTTCAAAAATTTCCTTATATTTAGCGTTTTTTGAAAAAAGATAGTCCAAAGCTCTAAAAGGCGCTACGTCTGAGGTTGTTGTATTTAACAACAATACTCTATCCTCGATTAAGGGATTTTTGAACTTGGCATAGTAAAGAAAAGAGATTCGATTACCTCCCTGACCAGGTGCAACTATACTCCACTTCATCTCGTTAACTTTCCTCCTTTGTACTTCAATTTATGCTGATAAGCATAGAACATTAAAAACTTCTCGGCATGCTTCAACTTTAGCTCCTTAGCTGAGATTTCATTTTTCTCTTTCAGTTTCGTGGATATCAAAGGTTCTACCCTTGTATAGCTTTCTATAACCTTTATCCAAGCTCTTGCTTCTTTTAAGTTTGGGGTTAACTTGGCAAGTGCCTTAATGCTTGCGTTCACAAACTTTTCTGTTTTTTGATTTATGCTTATACCTGAAGCCAAAGAGAGAGCTTCTCTGTCAATGGTCCATAGCTTCTTTGGAAGAACTTTCAGAGCTTCTTTACTTTCTTCAAGCTCTTTTGCAAATTTCTCAACTATTCCAAGAGTTTCTTCCTTGAACTTTCTCTCTATTTCCTCAAGTTCAGGTAAATATCCAGCATCTGGTAAAGAATCAAGCTCTTTTAATAATAATTCTATTTTTGCTCTATTTTCTTCGTCTAAGCTCTTTGAAACCTTAATAATAAGTTTTCTTAAAGCATTTCTCCTATTCTCAAATTTTCTTGTCAGGGAATCTACCAATTTCCTTCTTGCATTTACTAACGAGAATACGTCTTCCTCTGAAAACTCTATCTTTGCTTTTTTATATGTTGAAAGCTCTTCTATTTCTTGTACGCACTTTTTAATTATCGCGTTAAAGCTAACATTAGCTTTTTCCTTTTTTTCTATGAACTCTCTAAGGCTTTTTGCTTTTTTCATCGTTATTCTAATGAATTTTTCATATTCCTTTGAGATTTTAAACCCCGCTTTAAGAAGCTGCTCAACTTTTAATTTTAGGTCTTCTATATACTCCTCGAGCTTTGGATTTAGCTCTGCACTAACAACGGCTTCCAAGCTTCTCAATCTCTGCTCTACTTTTCTGTTCTCCTTCTCTACTCTTGTGAGAGTAACGTTTTTTAGCTCGTTTCTTTTAATAAGATTTCTCCTTAAGCTTTCTATTTCATTTTTAAATTTTTCTACGTCTATTAGCTCGGAAATTTTGTTTATTTTCTCTTCCGTATCTGAGATGTTCTTTTCTATGGTGTTTAAAATCTCAACTTTGAGCTTTTCTATTGTTTTGTCAGCTTTGCATCTCCACCACTCATAGAAAATACTTCCAAGAATAGAGGCAATAACTATAAAAAAAGCGAAGTAGCTTGCTATAGCAACTCCGAAATAGATAAGCAAAGCAAAGCCTATTGCAAGCGTGGTTATTAATGCTAAGCTTGTTATTGCATATTCTCTCATTTCATACACCTACACCTATACCATTAACTCTTCATACTCTTCAAGAACCTTTAGCGAGATGTCCTTATACTGCCTTGCGAGTTCGCTTAGGATATGCAACCTATATATCTGCGTGGGTCTATAAGTTAGCATTACTGTTACGCTTGCTATGTTTCGATTCGTTAAAGCTACTCCAAAATGAGTTTCCTTTAGCCTTGACCTTTCCTCCATTATCTTTTTTGCCATAACCGTATTTATTTTTCCTTTTTTTGTAAGATACTGGGGTTGAAGCCTGAGAAGTACCAGATTTTTCTCAGCCTCCTCAACTTTGATCTCGGCAACGGTAAGCTTCATAAAACTTCGGTATAACAAGCTTATAACATCTATTTCCTTGAATCCTCTTATTGGAAATATATACCTGAGCAAGCTTCTTGTTCTTTCCGCAGCCCTACCAAGACATGCAAAGCCAGGAAGCTGCTTTTTTTCAAATCTAAAAGAGGAAGCCGAGATAACATCCTTTAAGTCTATCACTGGAGCATAGGCTTCGAACTCGGCCGGATTTATTTTCTCGAGAGCGGTGCCGAGAACTATATCTCTTAAGCAGGTCGCAACGTATTCATTATAACTTTGATAAAAGCTCTCGGGGCTTTCAAGCTGGACAAGCCTTTCGTTGTCGATAAGAATAACAGAATCAACATGCTTCGTTAGCCTATTTAAACTCTCTACCGCATTCTTCGCTGTTAGTCCGCCTTCATGAGAAGCTGGTAGAACTGCTATTGCTATAACGGGTATGTTCATCTCTTTTAGCACCTTTGCTATTACTGGCGCTGCTCCACTACCCGTGCCTCCTCCCAAAGCATAAGCAATAAAAGCTACGGGTATTCCTGTGCCCTCCTCATCGCTTATCTTAATCCTTGCCTTCTCTATGATCATGTCTCTTATCGTATCTTCATGCTTTAATGCATCTTCCTCTGCCTTTTCTCGATTTTTCCCATAGCCGCCGCTTACAAAATGCTCAAAACCCTCAGTTAGCCCATCGATAAAACCTCTATCTCTACTTATCCCTATCCAGTATTCTCTTCCAAGATTTTTCAAAATCTGCAAATCAGCGGTAGCGGAGTTTATTGCTATGGGCACAGCGACCTCGAACATTCTTTTATCAGAGAAGGTCGCATCTACTATGCTTCCTCCGCACTGACCTACTCCAATGAACGCATAGGGCATTGTATTACCTTTGTTGCCAAAATATATTTATTTTGTGGTGCGAATATTAGAATTCAATGCATGTAAAGTATGGTTTGGCCTTAATCGTTGTTTTGCTAATATTTCCTGCGTCTCATGCAATAACATGCGAAGAAATGATAAAGGAGATAAGAACAATTACTTCGCCAGCTTTTGATGAATATGCTACGATAAACGATGTAAAACAAGATTTACTTATAATTCTATACACCACGCCCAAAGATACATGTACCTCGCTTATTCCCTTTGCAAATGCTACGAGGGAATTTCTAATCGAATTTGACAAAGCTTATGGTTATTATTTAAAGGATGACGAAAAAAGCATTGAAATTGCCAAGGAATTGAAAAATAAGCTCGACGTGATTAAAGCTCAAGCTCCAGATAGAATAGAATCCCAAGATTTAATCTCAAGCGCTTCTCAGGCTCTTGAGGAATTTTTAACAAATGCTGGAGAAGAATATCTTAAAAAAGCTGAAAATACCTCTGTAACACGAGAAAAGATAAGATCCATGAAGTTGAGCTACCTTTCCTATCTTATAGCTGGAAAAAATTTAGAATCCTCGAAAATTGAGGTTAAACTAAGCATTATAGAACAGGAGTACAAAAAGGACATGAAGAATGCCGATTCTTTCTTTTCCTCTGGAAAAGAAAAATATGATGAAGCTTTAAAATTAACACCTTTAAATATACATTACAAGATAAAAGCCTATGTTTTAACACTCTCGGCTTTAAGAGATTTTGAAAAAGCTCTTACAATATATAGGTATCACCATGAGGAAGAGAAAATATCTCAAACAGAAGAATGCATTTCGAAGGCAGAAAAAACGAGGGAATTTCTTATGAAGGAAATAGGAATTTTCTTTCTTGGAGGAAGCATTTTATTATTAGCAATAGCTTTATATTTAACCAACCGACTGCTGGGGTGGAGAAGAGATGAACATGAACATAATTTAGGGAATGAGCTTATACTGGTGGAGGACTAAGATGAAGATTAAAGTTTTAATTTTGACTATGGTTATTCTTCTAATATTACCTAAGCTTCATGCTTTAACTATTTATAACCCGAATAGCGAGATAGAGATAACCTATCAGCACGAGAAATCCTCGGAAACCTTTTTGTTATCCACATATTTTTTCGTCTATAACGGAAGCGGAGCTTCCGTTAGCGTTAAAGACAAACCCTCGGAGATAGATGTAGGCTTTACTCCGAGTGAGATAGAAAAAGATGAAGAAACCAAGGTAAAGGTTAATTTCACAATACCTTATAACTTAGATGAAAAAACCTACACCGTTACTATACAAGTGGGCTCTGATATTACCACATTTTACATAACGATAAACTGGCCTCCTCCGACGATAAATGTTACATGGGAAAATGCAAACTGGGGAAACATAAGGGCTGGAAGCAAGATAGCCAAGAAGCTTTACATCTCAGAGGTTTATGGATTTAAAGGAGCTTCTAATCTAAGCCTAAAGCTACTTGAATACGGACCAATCGAACTGGAATATTCCTCGGATATAGGCGACTTAGCCCCAAAGGAAACAAAAACCATTACCATAACCGCGACGTTGCCAAAGGAAAATTTGAGGCCAGACAACTACAGCATAACACCTAAGATAACAACTCCCACGCCTTCCACGATAAACTATCAAAAAGCATACTATACGATACCTTATCCAATATTCGAAGTTTCACCCTTAAGCATAGACTTCGGAAACGTTACCTTCGAGTTTGGTAAAGACGTAGCTAATGCGAAGCTAACGCTAAGCGAAAAAGGGAATTTTACTCCAGTAGAAGGGATAAAAATAAAAAGAACATCTGGCGAAGATGGCTGGATTACCTTTGCTGAGGTCGATTACTTAGCTCCCGGAGAAACCAAAACCATAGATTTTACTCTCGTGTTGCCAAGCTTTGCGACGCTCGGAAAGAAAACCTGGAGCTTCGAAATCTCAACGAGATATGCCGGAAAAAAAGAAATTGCTATGCAGGTCATAGTTTATTTCCCCGGAATAGAGGAAGCTTTGAGTTATATTGAAAAGATAAAACCCTTAGAAAAATACCCAGAAACCTCGGAGCTTATAGAAAAAACTTCCTTGCTATTGCAAGAAGCCAAGGGAAAAACGAATGTAAGAGATATAGCAATGGTCATGTCGGTTTACTCTGGAGTAAGATCGTTTATTACGCATATAGAAAATGAAAAAATTGTTATGGCAAAGAAGAGCGAGAACAAAATAAAAATAGGCAGTGAAAATATTGCAGATAAATCATTAAAGGAAAAAGCTTTGCAAATATATAATATATCCTCAAGAATATGGAAAAATGCCTCTGAAGAAGAACTTTTAAAATTGTTCAAGAAAGTAGAAGATTACAAAAAAAGCAACTATAAGCTGGCAGCGTTAACTTATAAAGAGCTAAGCGAAATCTATGAGATAGAAGGCAATAAAGAAAAGGCTGAGGAGTATGAGAAGTTAAAAGTTGAGATGGAAGAGAAGTATAAAAATAATATAGAAAATGCAACTCTATTAAGCTTAAATGCCGAACAGCTAAGCAAAAATGCTTTTTCAAAAACCATTTCTATTGGAGATTATCATCTCCTTCTTAATCCTTTTGCTTATGATTACGTTTTTAATAATTTAAATCTCGCCTTAGGCGAGCTTTCTGCCGCAAAAGACCTATATTTAAAAGCTGGCGAGATTAATGACGCTGAAAAAATCTCTCTTAAAATCGAAGAGCTTCGCAGTGAAAAAGAAAAAATGAAAAACTTTTTCTTAGCTTATGGAGCTTTACTCGTTGTTATTTTTATCTTCATAGTAATAAGAACTTGCTTAGGCGTGATAAGATATCGCAAGGATGAGAAATATATTAAGATAGGAGAGTTCTTTTTAGAGTATACTTAGTCTTAGCCTCTCCAGAATCTCTTCCCGAGTTATCATCTCTTCTATATAATCAAGTAAAACCCCAGCCACGAAAATGCTTTCTTCATTTTTCCTCTCCACAAGTTCTCTACTTATTTATTAAAGTTTAAAGTTTTTGTAAGGTGCTCCAAAAACCACTACTAAACTAAACATAAATCACTCTCATTTTCCTCTACTTCAACATAAACCAAACTTCCCCAGTAAATGGACAGATAAT
>CBFDVL010000068.1:0-7789 GCA_965613365.1 uncultured archaeon
AATGATACGGCGACCACCGAGATCTACACCTAAGCCTTCGTCGGCAGCGTCAGATGTGTATAAGAGACAGTAATATTCCATAAAAACCGCTTTTTTAATTTCAAACTGCTTTGTTCCAGAATCTATTATTTCCCCCTTTCCTATGCATATTATCTTCTCACTCTCATTATTTAGAGTCTTCTCAACTCTTTTAAGAATTTCTTCGAAATTTTTAGAAAAAAAAGTTGCAAAACCTACTATATATTCTCTATTCCTCCTGATTTTTTGTTCGTCTGAAATATCTCTGAGCTCTTCCAAAATCTTCTCAGTAAACATCTATCTCGCTACCGATAGCATTACCTGGTAAGCCTTTATTAAACCTTGCCATTAGCAAATCTTTTCCATGTATTCTCAAAATCTTTCCCTTTATCCTTTTTCCAGTTTGCGTAATCCAGAAAATTTTCCTTCCTATGAATCTGCCAAGGTCTTTTTCCTTTAAAGCAAGTATGCAGTAATTGTTATAGGTTCTGGAATGATTTCTTTTGAAACCCACTATCTTTGCCTTCTTAACCATCAAAGCTCCTCCCTCCTTATCCTGTTTATTATCTCTTCTGCAACCCAATTTCTATTGGCTTCATTTAATATGTAAAGTTCAACATCTCTTCTATTTCTTATAGGATGTCTTGACCTAAAGTGAATTGTCGCTAAAATATTTTTCGGCATTGCAAATATCTCTTCTACCTTATCCGAGAATCTCTTGCTCAGCAACTCCATGGGTCCAATCTCATCAAGTATAATTAAATCGCATTGCATGGCATTTTCCAATGCGGAAATTCCTATATTCTCAAGCTCTTCAATATTAACTCCATATTTTCCTATTTTTTTATTACCTTTGAAATCCACATGAGCAAGAATCCCTTCTTTGCCGCTTGACAAATCTGTCATCTTGAATCCAACTCTTTTACCTTGCTCCCTTATCTCCTCTGTTATCATCCCCCCAATTTTAATCTCATCTTTAAGAGCATGGAAGATTTTTTTGCAAAGTGTTGTTTTTCCAACACTTGGGAAGCCCGTAATTAAAATCTTCATATTATTTATTTATCCTCTTGCATAAATAAAAGTTGTGAGGATAGTTTTCGTAGGAAGGAGTAATGTAGGAAAATCGAGCACGATTAAAGCCTTAACTGGAGCTAAGATAAAAGTAGGTAAGAGACCGGGAGTAACTTTAAAACCAAGGATAATATACTGGCAGGGGCATGAGATAATAGATTTGCCCGGCTTCGGATTCATGGCTGGAGTAAGCCATGAAAAGCAAGAAAAAATAAAGGATTTTATTGTTGAATTTCTTGAAAGAGGAAAATTCGACAAAGCTATACAAGTTACAGATGCCAAAGCTTTTGCTGAGATAGCAAGAAGATGGGAAAAGCGAGGCGAAATTCCCATTGAGATAGAGATGTTTAATTTTCTAAGAGAGCTCAAACTTAAACCTCTGCTTGTAGCCAACAAAATAGATAAAATACCGAAAGATAAGAGAGATGAAAAGCTTAATGAAATCTGCATGCTTTTGGGTTTCTCTGCTCCTTGGTATAAACATGATTTTATTATCCCCTTCTCTGCAAAGACCAAGGAAAATCTTGAGCTTTTAAAGGAGAGGATATTCCATGATTAAGATAGGATGTTGCGGTTTTCCTTCGGGTATGAAAAAATATTTTGAAAGGTTTAAGCTGGTTGAGGTTCAGAAAACATTTTATGCTCCGCCAAGAAAAAAAACTGCAGAGAAATGGCGCTCTCAGGCCCCAGAAGACTTTGAATTTACCTTAAAAGCATGGCAACTTATTACCCACGAGCCAAGGAGTCCTACATATAAAAAGGCTGGAATAAAAATCGAGAAAGATAGAGAGAAAAACTATGGATTTTTTAGGAATACTGAAGAGGTTTTTGAAGCATGGGAAGTTACAAGAAGCATAGCAAAGGCTTTAAAATCGAGAATAGTGGTATTTCAGTGCCCAAGTAGTTTTAAGGAAAATAATGAAAACATTGAAAATATGCGAAACTTTTTCAACTCTATTGAAAGAGACTTTGTATTTGCATGGGAGCCGAGGGGGAACTGGAGCCCAGAAACAATCGCTAAGCTCTGCAAAGAGCTTGACCTAATTCATTGTATTGACCCCTTTGTAAGCGAACTTGCAATTAAAGCAAAGCTTGCATATTTTAGATTGCATGGGAGAGGAAAAAAGAAATATTACTACGACTATACCAAAGATGATTTCGTTATACTTTTTAAGAAAATAGAGGAAAGCGAAGCTAAGGAAATTTACTGCCTATTTAACAATGTTTACATGGAAAAGAATGCTTTAGAGTTTGCAGAATTGATTCACGCCCAATAGGGTTTTTTCACATATTTATAAGCATTAAGTGCAGCTACTACAGCATCTCCACAAGCAGTGGCGAGTTGCTTGGCTCTACCCGTTATATCTCCTGCTGCAAATACGCCGGCGATATTCGTTTCTTGGTTTAGGTTTACCTTTATATAGTTCTTCTCTATTGCTAAGCCAGCCTTCTTCAAAAAGTCGAGTTGAGCTATAACTCCGATATTTATTATTATCTCATCAACTCCAACTTCTTCTTCCTTGAAAGTTTTATTATTATAAAGTATTACTTTTTCAACTTTATCATTACCCTTTATCTCTTTGAGTTCAGTATTCCACCTTATTTCAACTTTCGAAGCCTTAAGTTTGTTTTTATAAAACTCCTCAGCTCTAAGCTCATCTCTTCTATGAATTAAAATAACCTTGCTTGCAAATTTTTCTATGTTCAGAGCATTCTCAACAGCAACGTTACCTCCGCCTACTACGATAACTCTTTTACCTGAAAACTTCTCAGGATGCTTTACTTTATATTCCACGCCCTTCTTATAAAACTCCTCCTCACCTTTAATTCCAAGCTTCTTGGGTATTCCTCTAGAAAAGCCTATACAGATTATAATGCTCTTTGCAACGTATTTGCTTTTCTCTGTGGTAACGATTTTCTTTTCATTTTCAAAAGCCAAGGAAACTACCCTTTCGTTTGTCCTTATCTCAACTCCAGAAGTTAAGGCATGTTTCTTAAGCTTTTTAGAAAATTCCTCTCCAGTTATTCCCTCTGGAAATCCCGGAAAATTCTGAATGTTTTTTTTAGGATAGAAATTTAGAGGCTGTCCCCCTACCTCACCCTCTGCCTCCAGAATCAACGTTCTAAGCTTTCTTCTTGCAACATACATGCCAGCCGTTAATCCTGAGGGACCTCCTCCTATTATGATTACATCATAACTCTCCATAAGCCTAAGGTTTTGAGAAGTGATATTAAAGGGTTTCGAAAAGCATATTTGAGCTTAGCTTAATGCAAAGTCAACGCTAGCTTTCGCATGTATTTCGGTTGTGTCAAAGAGAGGTAAGTCAAGGTCTCCTTGCTTTATCAATAGAGGTATCTCCGTGCATCCGAGGATGACTCCTTCCGCACCTCTTTTAGCGAGATTTTTTATTATTTCCTTGAACTTTTCTCTCGAGGACTCCTTTATCACACCTAGGCACAGCTCGTTGTAGATGACGCTATGTACTATTTCCCTTTCTTTTTCGCTTGGAATTATCGCTTCTATACCATGCTTTCTTAGCCTATCTCTGTAAAAATTATCCTCCATTGTGAATCTTGTTCCAAGAAGACCTACTTTATTTATCCCTTTAGCCTTTATTTTCTCTGCTGTCACATCCACTATGTGAAGAAGAGGAATTTCTACGCTTTTCTCCACGTCTTCCGCTACTTTATGCATCGTGTTTGTGCAGATAACAATGAAATCTGCTCCAGCCTTCTCAAGCCTTTGCGCAATTTCGATCATCAGGCTAGTAAGCTCATCCCATTTTCCTTTATGCTGCAATAGCTCGATCTCCTCAAAATCCACAGAATACATTATTATCTTGGCAGAGTGTAGCTTGTTGAGCTTCTCCTTTACAGTTTCATTTATAATCCTATAATACTCAAGCGTTGATTCCCAGGACATGCCGCCTATCAAACCTATGGTTTTCATTTCAAACATGCTCCAGATATTCTTTTAACATTTTTGGAAAAGAGGCTCCTTCCACATATCTTAACCCGAGCCTCTCTGCCCATTTTTTAATTCCTTCGTCACTTGCCACTACGCCAGCTTCAAGCTCTTTTGCAAGAAGTAAAACATCTAAGTCTGGGGCGCTATCAAGGGTGCCATATCTCAAAGCATTTCTGTATTTGGCTCTGAAATCTCTTATAATCTTGCCAACGGCTCTTTTTATGGCATCTTTTTCTTTGCTCTCTTTCATTAAAGAAATGGACTCAGCAGAGCTTAGCCAAATCGCGGTTTCACCTATCTTCATTCCCCTGTTCATTCTTTCGCGCATATCTTGGACATACTCATAAAACACCGCACTTGGAATTTTAACCTCAAACCTATTTGGAGTTTTCTTAACCAGCCAAGTATCTATCTGAACTTTAATATCTTCTTTGCACTTATATCGCTTTATAAACTCCATAAGCTCGTTATAAACTGTTGGAAAAGGAACATGGCAAGATATGTTAAGCTTTGTTCTTGCCTCTGCTATTAGATTTAGAACCTCCTCCATCGTGGTGCAGAGGTCTCTACCCTCTCTTATCTCCTGAGAGGTTAAAGCTGTTGTATCAAGAACAAATCTCTGCTTGCTAAGCTGCATTTTGCTCAACTCATAAATTATTTTAAACGTAAGTAATATAAAAATGTTGTAAATGCATGAATATTCCTTTGCCCAAAATATTTTAGAAGTCGCTTTAAAGTCTGCTGAAAAAAACAACGCTGAGAAAATAAAAAAAATAAAGATAGAAATAGGAGAATTTACATTTCTAAATCCAGAACAGCTGAAATTTGTTTTGGAAACTATTTCTAAGGATACTATTGCGGAGAATAGTAAAATAGAAATAGAAATAAAAAAAGGAAAGATAAAGTGTCATTCATGTGGGTATATAGGAAATGTAAAACCAGAGGTTGAGATTCATAACCCTTATATAGTTGGTGTAGGTATATTCTCCTGCCCGAAATGCAAGAACAATAACACGGAAATAATAGAAGGAAGAGAATGCAATATTAAAAGCATAGAAATAGAAAAGTAGGTCAGCTACTCCACCCTAAAGGGGTGGAGCTTGCCCGAATGCTAGGGCAACGAAGAGCTGACTAGCCCGAGAATGATGCGTATGCGGACTACGCCTCTGGGGCTACAAGGACGGTGGGATGCTTGCCCCAGTCCCACCCTCTCCTGGGTTTGGCAGACTCGATGTCCTGTTACGCCTGTTACAGGTACAGGACTAAGCCCCTTTGGCATGGGCGAGGGGCACTAAACTCCGAAAGGAGGGTTATACCATGCAAAACCCGAGAGTTCCCGTAGTGGGAAAGGACGGAAAGCCGAGGATGCCAACAAAAGCATCAAGGGCGAGGAGATGGATTAAGCAAGGAAAGGCTACGCCAAAATGGAATAAGCTGGGAATATTCTATGTTCAGCTTACAGCAGACGTTGGAGAAGAAACGCAAGATGTAGTGCTGGGATTGGACCCGGGCTCAAAGTTTGATGGTGTTGCAGTAGTGTCTAAGAGAGAAGTACTGCAGACAGGAATGCTTGAACTTCCAAAAGGCATAGCTAAAAAGATAAAGCAAAGAAGGCAACAGAGAAGATTTCGCAGACACAGGAAGTGCAGAAGACGGCCATGCAGGTTCAACAATCGCAAACGCAGAGAAGGATGGATTGCTCCCTCGCAGAAGGCAAAGGTGTATTTCAGGCTGAAGATTGTAGAGGAGCTAAAGAAGCTGTACCCGATCAACAAGGCGGTGGTGGAAGATGTCAGATTTGACCATTATTACAAGAGGTGGGGCAAACACTTCTCCACCGTTGAAATAGGTAAAAGCAAGATGTATAACACACTACGAGACTGGTTTGGAGAGTTGAAACTGGTAGAAGGCACAGAGACGGCGAGGCTCAGAGAGAAATACAACGCTAAAAAATCGAGAGATAAAAGAGAGCGTTCTATCGATTCACATGCCATAGATGCGTTGGTTATTGCGGCAGATGAAATAGGGTTAAAAAAATTAAAAGCACCCTCATTCTTTGTCTGGAAACGGTATCAATACCCGAGAAGGCAAATCCATAAATTCCAGTTTGAGAAGGGAGGAATAAGGAGGAGAGAAGGTGGAAGCATGAGCTTAGGTTTCAAGAAGGGAGACATCGTGTTATGGAAAGGAAAGTTAGCAAGAGTGGGTGGATATTTAGAATCCAACGGAACAATTTCGCTGCATACTTTTGACGTGGACAACAAACGCTTTACGCAAAATGCTAAGCCAGAGGATTGTATAAGGTTATTCAACCAGAGAATAATGTACACCACAATTCCTCTCAGCTCTAAAGATGCTGAGCTTCCTTGCGGCAGGAGGTTGTGAAAAAATGCATAAGATTAGCGAGGTCAAAATAGGCCATGATTTAATCAAAGCGAATAAAGAGCTTGCTGAAAGAAATAGAAGATTACTAAATGAAAAGAAAGTAATAGCCTTTGACATAATGGGTGCAATAGGCTCCGGAAAAACCTCGTTAATAGAATATCTGATAGAAGAGCTGAAGAAAAAAGGCTATAGCATAGGGGTTATAGCAGGAGACGTTATAAGTGAGATAGACGCAAGAAGGTTTAAGAAACATGACATAGTGGTTAAGGGGGTGAACACTGGCAAAGAATGCCACCTAGATGCCCATCTCGTTGAGCATGCCTTGGAAGAATTGCCTTTAGATGAGCTTGATGTCCTCTTCATAGAAAATGTTGGAAATTTAATATGCCCCGCAGACTTTGAACTTGGCTCGCATGTGAGAATGGTCGTAGTAAGTGTTAGTGAGGGTGACGACATAGTAGCTAAGCATCCAATGATTTTCAGGGTGGCGCATGCTGTAATAGTGAACAAGGTAGATATCGCAAGCTACGTAAATTGCGATGTTGATAAAATGATAGAGGATGCAAAGAAAATCAATCCGAAGATAAAATACTTCAAAACTTCTGTTAAAACCGGAGAAGGGCTTAAAGATTTTTTGAATTACGTAGAAGAGATTTGTAACATGGGGCACAAATAATCTTGCCTTTAAATTTCCTCTCCTTACCCTTCATTACCCCTTCGCCACACATTTCGCATCTTATACTTTCCCTAATTCTCGCTTTACGTGGCAGTCTTTTAATTTTCATTCTTTTTATATTAAACATATCTTTTGGAGGAATTTTACCCTTTGACCAGTCGAAATTCTTTGCTTTTTCAAAATCCAATGCAATTCTAATCGCATCTCTACTTTTTCTGTTTATAAAAGTATAAACATGCTTTCCATAATTTCTTATTATTAGATTGCCCTTTCCAAGCGTACAACCTGTCATGAATTGTATAGCATCTATACTACATGCATCTGTCTCCACAATCGCAACTATCTCTTCGTCTTTTGGTTTTTTGAATTCGCGTAAAAATATGTTACTTACCTGATACCCTATTAGTAACCCGGGGCAAATATGCCCATGAAACTCCTTGAGCTTATCTATAACTACTTTCTCTTCCATTTCAACTCACACTCCTACCGCCAAGGAAGCCCAGAACTTCAGTTCTGGGAGGAATTGGCGAAAGCTATTTATATCCTTAGCTATTATTCTACTGCGGGTGCTGAGGGTGGAAAGAGCGGTCGTTAAATCTCTGAAGCTCAACCTGCTTCCTTTATCAAGGAAGAAGGAGCGCTTGCTTTCCGAGCTATTCAGCTCTGTTGTT
>CBFDVL010000069.1:0-7411 GCA_965613365.1 uncultured archaeon
CTCTATCTGTCTTCCCTCCGAATCTGTCAGAAAATGTCTTACACCAACATCTATTCCCACAACTTTACCAGCTTTAGGTAAGGGTTTTGATTTTGATCTTGGTTCATCTTCAACTTGAATTATTGCATGCCACTTTCCCGATTTTTCTCTTTTTATGATTACTCCTTTGACTCTGCCTTCTACTGAACGGTGCAGCTTGATGGGAATAGAGCCCGCTTTCGATAGGATTAGTCTGCTATTCTCAGAGTCTATCTTAAAACCCGACTGGTTGTAGTTGGGGGTTTTGAAGGAGTTTGGCGATGTTTTATAACGAAGCTTGCCAGCTTTCTTCCCCCAGCAGGCTTTCACCCCTCCCTTTCGGAAGGGATTTCCCGCCGATTGGGTTAAACATCGAAACAATTATTAATTCGTACAATCATGTTTAACCTATGAGAAAAATTTTTGCATTGCT
Organism: uncultured archaeon; assembly: GCA_965613365.1. Lineage (GTDB taxonomy): Archaea > Hydrothermarchaeota > Hydrothermarchaeia > Hydrothermarchaeales > CAZSVW01 > CBFDVL01. The sequence goes on from CBFDVL010000069.1 coordinate 452, forward strand.
ATTAATACTCTTACTCTGCGGATGTATTATTAAAGGTGGAGAACATAAAATAAAAATAAGCAGCGAGGTTACTCCGAGTAGAGTTAGTCTTGCAGAGAGGGAAAGCCTGAAAATCGAGGTAAAGGTTACCAACATTGGCAAACAAAAAGAGAAGATAAGCGTAGAAGTTGGCGGAACCCAAGGTTTAAAAATTTCGATGCCAAAAGTAACGACCTTTGTGCTGAAGCCTGATGAGAGTAGGATAATAACATTTCCGGCAGAGCTTACAGAGGATGCACTTCCTGGAGATTACGTTATAGATGTTAAAGTCTCAACAGAAAGTGGAGACATCGTAGAGGATAAAGCTAAAGTAAGAGTGGTTGAGAAAAAAGGCTTGCTATAAGCAAGGGCCCGTAGTCTAGTTGGTTATGACGTCGCCTTGACGAGGCGGAGGTCCTGGGTTCGAATCCCAGCGGGCCCACTTTTTTACTCTTGGAGGAAATATCTTGAAAATCTTAGTTGAAAACCTCACAAAGAAATTCTCAAGTGTTATAGCACTTGAGAATATAAGCCTGAGCATAAAAGAAGGCGAGATTTTTGGCTTGCTTGGACCAAATGGAGCAGGAAAGACCACATTAATTAAAATCCTTGCAACTCTCATAAAACCAACCTCTGGCAGGGTTACAATAGATGGGCTTGATATTGTAAAAGACAAGCATAAGATAAGAGAAAAAATAGGTTTGGTTTCTCATGAAACCTATCTCTATGAGGAGCTTACCGCAAGAGAGAATTTAGAATTCTATGCAAAGTTATACGGTGCTGAGAAAAGTGTAAACACTTTTCTCAAAAAAGTTGGTCTTGAAGATAAAGCTAATATCCTTGTGAAGAATTTTTCTCGTGGTATGAAGCAGAGATTAGCCATAGCTAGAGCAATACTCCACGAGCCAGAGATCGTTCTCTTTGATGAAGCTACAACGGGCTTGGATATAAAAAGCAGGGAAAGATTCTACTCCATGATTAAAGAGCTAAGAGATTCTGGGGTTACAATAGTGCTTTCGACACATCATAAAAACGAGGCTAAGCTTTGTAATAGAATAGCTTATATTGAAAAAAGAGTTTTGAAAATCGGTGAAGTTCATGAAGTGCTTGGCGATAGCTAAAAAAGACCTTCTACTCGAGCTTAGAAGCAAAAACATGATTAACTTCATGATCCTATTCTCGCTAGTAACCCTTGTGCTTTTCAGCTATACCATGAGCTTTGCGGATTTGCAGAGCATAGCTCCTTCTTTGCTCTGGTTTATTTTCATATTCGTTGGAATGCTTGGATTATCAAGAGCATTTATAAGAGAGAAGGAGCTTGGGACTCTTGATGGACTAAAAATAGCCCCTATCCAAGCGAACAGCATTTTGATAGGTAAAATAATTTTCAACCTGATTTTAATCTATGCAATACAAATTATAATCTTTCCTCTCTCAATCATTTTTTTTGATATCTCGGTAAAAAATCCTTTTATCGCTTTTTTAGTTTTAACTCTTGGAAATTTTGGCTTTGTTGTTATTGGCTCCATGTTCTCAATATTTATAATAAATGCAAAGGTAAAGGAGCTTCTGATACCCGTGCTTTTCCTTCCAATAGCTACACCCTTACTAATAGTCTCAACAATCGCTTTGAAAAAGTCCTTTGAAGGCTTGGTTATAAGCAACGAGATAATTTTAATAGCAACTTATATAATTATAATGTCCTCAATAGCTATGCTAACCTTTGACTATGCGCTGGAGGAGTAATCTTGAGGAATAGAATGAATAGAATAATCTACGCATTAAGCTACATATTCCTTCTCACCGGTAGCTATCTCTCTCTTCTTGTTCTAAAGCCAGAAAAAACTTTGGGCGAGGTCTATAAGATATTTTTCTTTCATTTTCCTTTGGCTATAGTGAGCTATCTTGCTTTTGCCATTAGCTTGGTTTTGAGCATCGCCTACCTAAGAAGTAAGAAGATGAGATTCGACGATTTAGCTTCTTCTTCAATTGAAATAGGCTTGCTTTTCTGCGTTCTTGCAATGATAACCGGAGCTATTTTCTCAAAGCAAGCTTGGGGAGCCTACTGGAGCTGGGACCCAAGGCAAACGACTACGCTAATCGTATGTTTTATATACGCTTCGTATTTGGCTCTTCGCTCAGCTATCGAGGACAGAGAAACGAAAGCAAGACTCTCGGCGATTTTCGGAATTTTTGCCTTCTTCTCTGTGCCATTGAGCTACCTTTCTACAAGGCTCTGGTTTAGCTTACACCCAACCATGATAACCTCAAAGGGTATGAAGCTTGAGAAGGACATGCAAATAGCTCTTCTTGTTATGGTCATTGGAATGCTGTTTTTATATGTTGGGCTGCTTTCACTAAGCTCCAGAATAAAGAAGCTTGAAAGAGAGAGAAAAACGTTTTATACAAAAAGCTGAAAATGTAAGGAAGATGAATCTGCAGAGCATTTTCATAGCAGCAATGCTTGCATTAACTGGAATATTCGCGTATTTGATATACCTCGATGCCAAGGTAAGGAGCTTAGAGAAAAATGAATAAGCTCGTAATAGGCGGAACTATAATTCTGGTTTGCTTAGCAATAGGATTTAAGGTGATGTCAAGCTCGGAATATGTTAGCCAGATGAAATACGTTAGCGAAGCTTTGGCTGAAAAAGAATATTATTCAAAGCATGAAATTCAGGTTTATGGGGAGATAATTCAGGGAAGCTTTGAGAGAATAGCCCCCAGAAGTTACAGGTTCAAGCTTACAGATGGCAACGCTACCATTGAGGTTAACTATGTAGGAGAGCTTCCAGGGAGCTTTAATGAAAATGCAAGGGTAGTAGTAGTAGGAAAGTTTCAGGGAAATATCTTTAAAGCTTATAAGTTATTAACCAAATGCCCAAGCAAGTATGAAGCAAAGGAGAATTAGGCATGCTTGGAGAGCTTTTGTTATACTTAAGCCTGATTTTTGCATTAGTTGCGCTGATGATCTATCTCAAAAAAGACTATAATGTTTGCCTTTTGTTTATTCATGCTTCTGCTTTGACCTCCATGCTTGCCATGCTTTACTTAATGTACAACTTTTTAATCTCAAACTTCAAAATTTTCTATGTTTGGCAATATAGCAGCACGGATTTGGCTTGGTATTACAAGCTCTCTGCAACGTGGGCAGGACAAGAGGGAACATTTTTGCTATGGGCATGCATCGTTCTTGCTTCATGCTCATATTTTGCAAAAAAACATTGGGAGGATGAGGGAAGAGAGATAATCCCCCTCGTGTTAATCGTGGGATCGGTGTTTTTGGTTCTTACAATTCTCGCCTCACCTTTTAGGACAACGATGGATGTATTTAAGATTCCGAGCTTTATGGTTCCCAAGGAAGGCAATGGGCTAAATCCGTTGTTAATAGACCCTTGGATGGCGATTCATCCACCTGTTGTATTCTTGGGTTATGCTTTGATCACAATTCCCTTTGCTTCAGCTATACTATACTTAATAAGGAAAAACTTTGATTCATGGGTTGAGATTTCAAAGCAATGGAGTAGGGGGGCTTGGCTCTTCTTGGGCTTAGGAATAGCACTCGGTGGCTTCTGGTCTTACGAGGTTTTGGGATGGGGAGGCTACTGGGCTTGGGACCCCGTGGAGACATCTTCTTTAGTACCATGGCTTGTGCTAACTGCTTATATGCACGCAAGCATGAGAAAACAAGAGTTTCCAATTTTAACACCCGCATTGGCAACCTTCAGCTTTATTCTTGTGCTTTACGCCACTTTTATAACAAGGTCTGGATTATGGGAGAGCGTGCATGCTTTTGGTCAAAGTAAATCAAGTACTTTATTAGCCTTTGTGCTCTTCTTCACACTCACCGCTTCTGTAATTTTATTGCTCAGGAATCTAAGCAATAATAAGGGGAAAAAGGCTTCTTTAGAGTTTTTCCTAACAATCATGCTTCTCTCTGTTCTTGGATTTGTCTCCTTCTGGGGAATTACTTATCCGATAATATTCAAATTTAAGGGAGTAAGCGTTACAATATCAAAGGAGTTCTTCAATATATGGAGCTATCCCTTTACAATAGCGTTGTTCATAGTTCTTGGTTATTGTCTATTGCCGAGGGGAAAGAGAAAATTTATTGCCTTGGCTCCTTTGCTAGCGTTGCTATTTGTGCTTATAAAACCTACTAAGAACATGCTGGTAAATTTCGCTTTGCCAATTATTCTTATTCCTCTTGGGATAAGCATCTATCGCCTTAAAAATTCGAGCGTGCATTTAATTCATTTAGGTGCTGCTCTGATTTTAATAGGGGCGATGCTTAGCTCTGTGGGTGAGCATACCTACAACATAAATATAGCATACCCAGAGGAACTAGGCACGGTTAAAGAATTTGGAGAATATGGAATCTCGCTTAATAAAATACAGGTTTTCAGGGACATAAAGAACAACATTGTAGTTCAAGCCCATGTGGATATTTATAAAGGAAATAAAAAAATTGCCTCTGGCACGCCAAAGGTAATATACGATAAAAAATGGGGGCTTGTTACCCATGTTTATATAAAGAGGGGGATTCTCAATGATGTGCATGTAATATTCCAAGGTTTCTCTCCTCACCGAGAGAACATAATAATACCAATTACCGTAAAGGTTGTGCCTTACATAACCTTTCTCTGGACGGGCATTCTTTTGTTAATCATCGGCATTACGATTAAAATGTATCAGGACGCGAGATGATGGATGACAAAGACAGAAAAATTCTGGAATTAATACAGGAAGACCTTCCTCTAACCAAAAGACCATTTAAATCCATAGCAGATAGACTTGGTGTTGCTGAAGAGGAAGTTATAGATAGGATAAAAAGGCTTAAAGAGCAAGGAGTAATCAGAAAGTTTGGTTTGAGAATAGATTCTCAGGCCGTTGGTTATGCCAGCACTTTACTCGCGATAAAGGTTCCTGAGGAAATGCTTGATAAAGTAGCAGAAGAGTTATGCAAATATGAAAGCGTTACTCATTGCTATGCAAGAGAGCACGAATATAACCTCTGGATTACGATAATAGATGAAAAGGAGAAGCTCGATGAGCTTATAGATAACATTTCCAAGAGATTTGAAACCCTTAATTTGCCAGTAGTAAGAAAATTTAAGATTAAAGTCATGTTTGATTTGAGGTCTGAGCATGGACGAGCTTGATAAGAAGATATTAATGGCTTTGCAAGATGATTTTCCTCTAACCAAAAGACCATTTAAATCGATAGCAGATAGGCTTGGTGTTGCTGAAGAGGAAGTTATAGATAGGATAAAAAGGCTTAGAGAGCAAGGGATAGTAAGGAGACTTTCTGCTTCCATAAGACATAGAGAGCTTGGAATTACAGCTAATGCTATGGTGGTACTTAAAGTTCCAGAGGATAAAGTTGAGGAGGTAGGAAAAAAGCTTGCAAGTTTAAAAGAGGTTACGCACTGTTATGAAAGAAGGATTATACCAGGAAAATGGGAGTACAATCTCTTCTTTGTTGTTCATTGTCGTGAGAGAGAAGAATGCGATAAACTTGTTAAAAAAATATGTGAGAGCATAGGGGTAAAAGAATATAAGCTTATCTACAGCACAAAGGAATATAAGAAAACCTACAGGAGATTAGGAAAATGATATGCATAACAAAGCTTTTGTTGGGCAAGGCTACAGTTTCAGAAGCCATAAAATATTCCAAAGTAGAAAAACCCCCAGCTGAGATGCTCCATTTCTCCACGAAGGCTACACCTATTGTGGTATGGAACATGACAAGGAAATGCAACCTAAAATGCAAGCATTGTTATATAGAGGCCAAGATAACAGAGCAAAAAGGTGAGCTAACAACAGAAGAAGCAAAAAGCTTTATTGAAGATTTGGCAAAAAATAAAATACCTGTTTTGCTTCTTTCTGGTGGAGAGCCTTTGCTGAGAGAGGACTTTTTTGAGCTTGCAGAGTATGCTAATAACTTGGGTTTGAGAGTTGTAGTTTCAACGAATGGAACTTTAATAACAGAAAGTATAGCAGAAAGAATGAAGGATATTATTCAATATGTGGGTGTAAGTCTAGATGGCTTACCTTCTACGCACGACAAGTTTAGAGGAGTTGAAGGAGCCTTTGACCAAGCTTTAAAAGGGATAAAAAATTCGCTCAAAGCTGGGTTAAAAACGGGTGTTAGATTTGTCGTAAACAAGGAAAATTATGATGAGCTTCCCAAACTTATTGATTTTGCTGCAGAGCAAGGTATCCAGAGATTTTGTATTTATCATTTAGTATATGCGGGTAGAGGAAAGGAGATTATAGACCTTGATATAACCAATGAGCATAGAAGAAAAATGATGGACATGCTCATTGAAAAGGCATTAAAATATCCTGAGATGGAAATTCTCACAACCGATAACCACGCCGATGGCATATACCTTTACAATTACATTAAAAAGCACAATGAAGAGAGGGCAGAGGAAGTTTTAAAGCTCTTAGAAATGCACGGTGGCTGCTCCGCTGGCTATAAATTTGCATGTGTTGATAACCTTGGAAACGTTCATCCTTGCCAGTTCTGGAGCCATTATACCATAGGTAATGTAAAAGAGAAAAAATTCAGCGAAATATGGAATGGCAAAGACGAACTTCTCAAAAAGCTAAGGGAAAAACCCAAGCATTTAAAAGGAAAATGTAAGGAATGCAAGTATAACATGCTATGCGGAGGTTGCAGGGTAAGAGCAGAGAGCTACCATACCGACCTATGGGAAGAAGACCCGTGCTGCTACTTAGAAAAGGAAGAGATAACTTAAGGAAGCTTTTTAACTTAACTTCGCCGCCCTAATATTTTTGGTGGAGGAGACTAATATCGTAAGCAATAAAGCAAAGGACTTCGAAGCAAGAGTAAAGCTACTATTGTACCTGTCTCTTATACACATCTCCGAGCCCACGAGACTAGGCATGATCTCGTATGCCGTCTTCTGCTTG
>CBFDVL010000070.1:0-7396 GCA_965613365.1 uncultured archaeon
AGATTATATTGTTTTTCATTTTTATAGCTCTATTAGCCGAAAAAATTCTTCCTAAAATAGAAAAATATGTGGAGAAAAAAGAGTTTACATATTCTTTAATTATATCTTTTTCTTTTGCAGTATTGGCAAAAATCTCTGGGTTGCACATGATATTAGGAGCCTTTTTTGCAGGTTTATATTTAAGGAAATTTGAAAGTATTAGAGAACCTTTTTACTATCTCAGTTATGGGTTTTTGGCGCCTATATTTTTTGTTTCACTAGCATTTCATGTGAAATTTCTGCCCACTTATAGCTTTATTTTCCTTTTTATGGTTGTTACGCTTATTGCAATATTTGGCAAGACCATTGGTTGTTATGTTGGAGCTATTGTTAGAGGAAAGAGTAGAGATGAAGCTTTGATAATAGGTCTTGGAATGAATGGCAGAGGAGCTGTTGAGATAATTATTGTGCTAATTGCATTAGAATATTATCTGATCAATGAGGAGATATTTTCTGCACTTATTTTAATGGCTTTTGTAGCAACATTTCTTACACCACTCTTTTTAAGGATAGCCATCCCAAAAATATGTAGAGAGGATGCATCGGAATTTTGTAGATTATGGAGGGAAGTCTGTAGAGAGTAGCTACTTGTTTATTACTCCATATATCTCAATTACTCCATCAACCACAAACTGAACCGAAATGGCTGCGAGCAGTATACCCATGATCCTTGAAATAACTTTATTTCCAGTGTTTCCCAGAAATTCAAAAACCTTCTTGGAGTTTTTTAAGATTAGATAAGCTACAAAGAAAACAGCCATGATTGCAACAATAAGCATCGTTTTCTGAGCAAGAGTTTGGGCAGATGAATAAAGGACTATACCAGAGGTTATAGCTCCAGGTCCTGTTAAAAGAGGAACAGCCAAGGGGGTAACAGCTATATCTTCTCTCCACTCCTCTTCTTCCTCCTCTGTTATCTTAGTTTTTGTTCTCTTTCCGAAGAGCATCTCAAGGGAGATTATAAATAGTAAAATCCCACCAGCAATCCTAAACGAATACATTTCTATTCCAAGAAGATTAAAGATCAAATTTCCTGAGTAGGTGAATATTATTAATACTACTGCTGCGATTATAACTGCTTTTCTGACTATTCTTTCATACTCCTTTTTCTCGGTTCTATCCAATAGAGCTGCAAAAATAGGGACATTCATTACAGGGTCCACTATCACAAATAGTGTTACGAAGGAATAAAAGAAAAACCATAGGTTCATGTCCATTTTATTTACAAAAAATAGATTTATATTATTTGTCTTCCTAATAGGAAGAGAAGATGGAAGTCATCACCGTAGGGCATGCCAGTGTTGATAGGGTGATAATAAAAGGAAGAGAAAAACTCCAGCTTGGAGGCGCTGCTATATACTCAGCTATGGCAGCCAAGATATTCTCAGAAACAGGCGTAGTATCAAGGGTCGGTGAAGATTTTCCAATGAAGTTTTTTACTACATTACGAAATTGTAAAATCGATACAAGAGGAATAAAAAAAGTAAAGGGAAAAAGCACCTTTTTTGAAATAGAGTATGATGAGGATGAGGTAGCTCACTATAAACAATATAAGCTGAATGTTGGCGTATTTCTCAGACCTGAAGACATACCAAAATGTTATCTCAAAGCCAAGGCTTTTCACTTAGCTCCAATGGCAGCAAGCAAGCAGAGAAAGTTCATAGATTTCATAAGAGAAAACACAGATGCAATACTTTCTTTAAATACCCACGTAGGCTTTCTTCCAAAATACAGAAAGGAGCTTCTTAACATAATACCCCTAGTAGATATATTCACACTAAACGAAGAAGAAGCGATGAAGTTAACAAATACAAAAAGGCTTGAATATGCTGTAAAGATTCTAAAAAAGATAAAACATAAGCTAATTATTGTAACCCTTGGAGTTATAGGTAGCGTTGTTATAGATAGAGATGTGACCTTCTTCCCTTCGGTTTACCAACCAAAAACAGTAGATTTAACTGGTTGCGGTGATGCGTTTGCTGGGGCATTTGTCTCAAGTTACATAAAAACTAAAGATGCCTTGAAGGCAGCGAACATAGCTAATAGCGTCGCTGGCATAGTGGCAAGCGCATGGAATTTTAGAGGAATAAAAAATCTTAGATTTAGTAGCTTAGATAAGTTCCATGAATACATATTCTCAAGACAGAGAAAGTTGAGGAAAATGCAGTTCTCCATAGATTCGTTCATAAGGTGATTTAAATGAGAATATACCTTGCAGCACCCTTATTTTCTCAAGCAGAGAGGGAATATAATAAAAAGTTGGCGGAAATACTGAAAGGTAAAGATTTTGAGGTATTTTTACCTCAGGAGTTCGAGGAGAAAAGCTATAAGCATTTGAATGTGGCTATGCATACTCAAAGGGAATACCTGCAGTAGGGTTGAGGACAGACTTCAGAAAAGTGGGAGAACATTCATTGGATAAACTTGATGCTGAAATTCTCATGCAATAAAGCTATGTAAAAGTATAGATGAGCTATTAGAATTTCTTCAGGTATTCCAGCGTGGCAAGCACTAAGGAAGTATGACCATATAAAGGGCAAAGGTGCACCTTAAGAGATAATCCGTGATTTTTGGGTAATGCAGAAATCTTCAGTATATCTCTAATTCCTCTGAACTCATTTTTCTAATATTCGTATATTGAATAAGGAATCCTCTGAAGGAGCATTCCCTCAAGTTTTACTGGGTTCAGTTCCTTTGCAAGCTTAATAGCTTGGGTTAGTTTATACTCTGACTCTGAGAATATCTCCATTATTACTTCTCCTTTCTCCACCTTCATGCCCTTCTTTACATATAGCAACAGCCCCGCTCCTTTATCTCTTGGCGCTCCAGCAGCCCGTGCAATTTTTACTATAGCTTTGTTATCTATATGCGTAACATAGTTGCTTTCGTGAGCTACTATCTTCTCGACGTAGTTGCCTACAGGAATATCGTCAGATGTAATGTTCGGGTCTCCTCCCTGAGCTTCTATTATCTCCTTCATTTTTTGCAATGCCTTTCCACTCTGGATAAATTCCTTAGCAACTTCTTTGCCTCTACCTCGAGAAGCGACTCCTCCGGCCTCGAGGATTATGCCTGCAATCTCGCAGGCTTTCTCTAATAAGCTACTTGGAGTTTCTCCTCCTTCCAAAGCCCTTAATCCTTCTCTTGCTTCAAGCGCAGGACCTATTGCTCTCCCTATTGGTTGAGAGCCATAGGTTATAGCACACTCTATTTTGATTCCAAGATTTTCACCAAGCTCTATAAAATTCCTTGCAAGCTTCCTTGCTTGTTCTAAGTTATTTACCTTTGCTCCTACTCCAGTGGGGATATCAATAACCACAAAGTCGGCACCTACTGCATACTTCTTTGCCATTACGCTCGACAATAACAAGCAATGAGGGTCTATTGCCAAGGGATACTCCACGTGTATGAACATATCGTCTGCAGGAGCAAGATTAACTGCTCCACCCCATGCTATAACACCGTTAATCCTCTCTACTATTTCTTTTATTTCCTCTGCGGTTAGATTTACTGGTGCCAGAACCTCCATTATGTCTGCGGTACCACAAGCAGAGGTTATTGCTCTTGAGGAGGTTTTTGGTATGGTCAAGCCCGCAGCCGCTACTATGGGAACGATTAAAAGGGTAATCTTGTTTCCAGGCACACCACCAATAGAATGCTTGTCAAATATCGGTTTTTTGTCTATCTCTAACATTTCTCCGGTGGTCGCAACCTTTGTGCTTAGCGCTGTTATCTCTCGCATCGTCATTCCGCGCATGTATAAAGCAGAGACAAAGGCTGTAAGCTCTATTTCGCTGAGTTTTCTTGAGACAACGTCTTTTACTATGGTTTCTATCTCCGCTTCGGTAAGTTCTTTGCCATCCATCTTCTTTTTTATGTATTCCACAGCTTTTGGTTTCTCGCTTAGCATTATCTCTATAACATCTCCCTCTTTGGCGTTGACCAATCTCTGAGCCTCGGCAAATAGACCTATCTCTCCAGGTTTGACGAAGGTTCTGGTTATGTCTGCAACAGCAACAATTCGTTTTGAGTTGAGAATTATTTTGACTCTATCCTGAGAATGAATACTCATATCCTCGGCATCATTTATATTCAACACGACCTCGGGATATCCGGCTTCTATATCAAAAATTCTTGCCTTTAGCTTTCTCATATTCCCACCCTTAAAAATATAAAAAGTCGTTCATCCAATAAATATTTGATGTAAATGTTTGTTACTCATCCGTTGATAAAGGAAAAAACCATAGAGAGAAGGCTCTATCAAGAGGTTATCGTTGGTAGTGCGATAAAAAGAAATACCTTAGTCGTAGCACCTACTGCACTTGGAAAAACGGTTATTGCTATTCTTGTAGCAGCTTATAGGCTGGAGAAATTTCCAGATACCAAGATTCTTTTGCTTTCTCCAACCAAACCACTTGTAAGTCAGCATGCAACAAAATTCAAAAACTTTTTAAACATTCCAGAAGAAAAAATCGTTATCTTCTCTGGCGCTACCTCCCCTGAGAAAAGAACCGAGCTATGGAGTAAAGCCAAGGTAATATGTGCTACTCCTCAGGTGATAGAAAATGACATAATCTCAGGCAGGTATAGCTTAAGAGATGTTAGCTTACTCGTCGTCGACGAGGCTCATAGAGCGGTAGGCGACTATCCCTATGGCTTTATAGCAAAGGAGTATGTTAAGCAAGCAGAGCATGTTTTGATTTTGGGCTTAACCGCTTCACCAGGAGGAGATGAAGAAAGAATCAAGGAGGTTTGCAGAAATCTACTCATAGAAAATGTGGAAATCAGAACAGAGCAAGACGTTGATGTCAAACCATATATAAAAGGGATAAAAGTAGAGTGGGTTAAAGTAGAGCTTCCAGAAGAGTTTAAAATGATCCAAATTCAGCTTGAGGATATATTCAAAGAAAAGATAAAGGAATTAAAATCTTTGGGAATAAATGTTGAGAAATTCTCTAAGAAGGAGCTTCTCAGTTTAAGGGAAAGAATCCAGGAAGAACTTATGGAGAACAAAACCCCTGAGCTTTATTCAGCTTTATCGTGCATTGCTATATGCATAAATTTAACGCATGCCTTGGAACTTCTTGAAACTCAGGGTTTAGAAACATTAAAAAGATACTTTGAGAGAATGCAGAAAACAAAATCGAGGACTGCCAAGGCTTTGCTTGGGGATATAAGATTTCTAAGAGCAATAAGACTTACTGAAAATTTAAGCGAAGAACTACACCACCCAAAGCTTGAAAAACTTGTGGAGATTGTAAAGAAAGAAAGGGATAAGAAAATTATAGTTTTTACCCAATATAGAGATTCTGCCATTAAAATTGTAGAAGCTCTTGAAAGAATTAATGGTATAAAGCCAGTGAGATTTGTAGGACAAGCTTCAAAGGATAAAGATAAGGGTTTAAGCCAGAAGCAACAACTCGAGATATTGAAAAAATTTGAGAGCGGAGAATACAACATCTTGGTTGCAACTTCTGTTGCCGAAGAGGGCTTGGATATACCAAGGGTTGATGTGGTTATATTTTATGAACCAATACCAAGCGAGATAAGGTCTATTCAGAGAAGAGGAAGAACTGGTAGAAAAGAAGCTGGTAAGGTGATTGTGCTCATAGCAAAGGGAACGAGAGATGAAGCCTTCTACTGGAGCAGTTTTCATAAAGAAAAAAGAATGAGGGAAGTTCTTGAAGAGCTGAAAAAAAGTTTTCCTAAGGTTGACGAAAGGCAGAAAAGCTTAGACTCCTTTTTTTCTCTTCCCGTGGAAGAGAAAAAATACATATATGTGGATGCAAGAGAGTTAACATCGCCCGTGCCAAGAGAGCTTCTTAATTTTGGAATAATTTCCAAACCCAAGAAGCTCATGGTTGGAGATTATATAATAAGTGAGAAGGTTGGAATAGAAAGAAAGACCGTAGAGGATTTTCTTGACTCTATTATGGATGGCAGGCTTTTGGATCAAGCTTTAAGATTAAAACGAGCCTTTCCTAAACCTTTAATGATAATAGAGGGAGAAGGGCTTTATTCTAAGCGTGATATTCATGCGAATGCCATACGCGGAGCTTTAATTGCTATTGCTTTAGATATAGGCATACCTCTGCTCTTTACAAAGAATGAAAAAGAAACCGCAGAGCTTATAGCTTCTATTACAAAAAGAGAGCAGGAAGAAGGGAGAACCCCTCAAATCAGAGGGGACAAAAAGTTAACAAGCTTAGGAGAGATGCAGGAATTCGTGGTCGCTGGTTTACCTTTTATAAATCTGACACTTGCTAAAAGGCTACTGAAAAAATTTAAAACCATTGAAAAAATATTCACCGCAAGCGAAGAGGAGCTTGCGGAGGTTAAAGGAATAGGTAAGAAGATAGCCAAGGAGATAAGAAATGTAGTAAGCTTGGAGTATGAGGGATAGAAAAAAGGAAAATGGGAAGTATTACTGAGAACTTTTGATATTTATTGTTTCTTCTGAATTTAAGTTAAATTTTTTCTTTAAAATCATGCTTAAAAATCTATCAACCTCTGTTCTACCCTTTTCATCCAAAATTCTGTAGCCAGCGTATCCTCCTATAAAAGAACATCCCACTACAAACAACACCGACATCATCTTCCAGCCTCCTGCCTACTTAAGATTATATAAGCAAGTGTTCTCAACACTAGAAGCCAAGGACTCGCTATCACTTTTAGACCTCCTGAGTCTTCTTTTCTTTTTCTTTCAGAATTCCTTCATCAAAGAGTAAACCAACACCACCGAATACTAAACCTCCAACCCAAGCTCCTATTGAACCTCTTATACTTGAGCCAACTACAGCACCAAAGAGCATCCATTTTATTGTGTAGATAGACCTCACGATACCCTGGATTGCTAATTCCCTCGGTAGAGGGCCAATATAGAAGTTTTCATCGTTCATTTTCCTCACCTTTAATATTAGTATATATCAACATAATAAAAACTTACTAATTTTATACTATATAAATTTTACTGTTATTTTAGTAGAAAATTTTATATATAAACTTGACTAAATTTTTATGTGATGCCGTCCATAAGAAAAATAAAGGTCGGGAAAAATGAATACCTTCAGGTGGTTGAGTATACAAAGGGAAAGGCAAAGGTTTTAAAGTCCTTTGGAAAAGATTCTCTCGAGACGAGAGGGAAAGCCATACAGTTTGTAGAAAATTACAATGCGCTGGTGAAGTTCGTAAAGGAGGGGATTAAAGAAAAGAAAAAAAGAGAGGAAATTGAGAAGGTAGCACTGGTGGTTTTTGGCTCTATTCTGGGTGCAACTTTGATTGGGAAGATTTTGGATAAGTATTTAAAAGAAAAGAAAAATTAAAAAAAGTGAGTCTCCATGATGAAGCATGAATACTC
>CBFDVL010000071.1:0-7358 GCA_965613365.1 uncultured archaeon
CTACACCTAAGCCTTCGTCGGCAGCGTCAGATGTGTATAAGAGACAGCTCATATACTCAACTATTCTTGCATAGGCAGGCCTTGTTATAAAAACTCCCGCCGTTGCTCCTATTATTGTTGTGACCGCAAACCCTTGGAGCATTCCAAAGCCTACTATAAAGAGAGGAATCATTGCAGCAATTAAAGTAAAGTAAGAACCCATAACAATGAAGAAAGCCTGTTTTATTCTGTATTTTATGGATTTCTCTTTCTCAAGTAGAAATTCGTCCAAGATAACTATTTGATTGTCCACTCCAGTACCTACCGCAGCGATTATGCCCGCGATAGCTGGCAAATCAATGTCCCAGTTTATCAACGAAGCCACTCCGAGGATTATTATTATTTCACTTGTTCCAGTAATCAAAATCGGTATTGCAAGCTGGGGCTTCCTATACCTAAGGAACACTATCAAAGAAACGCCCAAAAATGCCAATAAACCAGCGATTATTGAATTCTTTGTAAACTCCTCTCCCAAGGTAGGTGAGATGTTCCAGCTTCCAACGATCTCAAGCTTGATGGGTAAAGCCCCCGACCTAAGAATTACCTCCATTCTTTTTGCTTCTTTCTTTCCTTGCTCTCCACTTCCAGTCTCAAGAATTAGACCCTTTATCACTTTGCCTGCAGCAAACTCTTCCTGCAATGAATAGCTTGGAGGAGCGCTATTTACAAGCCCACTTCTACCCACAAGAACAAATATTCCATGCTTTCTGAGAGCATTTTCTATTTCGGTTACATTAACCTCTTCTAATTTCTCTGAGAAGGTTATGTATTCAGCAGCCTCCCCACCATAGACTATTTTCCTCATATCACCTTCTAAGCTATTGATTGAGATTTTCCTTACATTTCCAACGGTTTTTATATAACCTTCTATGAAAGCCTCGGGTAATGTGAGTTTTCTCATAGGCGAAGGCTGAAACATTAAACCCTTGGAAGGACTTAAATCAAACTTTACTATAAGCTCAGAGGAATTTGTTACTATTACCCCTATTCCTTCATCTAAGTACATGTCAATCTTTGTAAAATTCGTTTCAACCTCAGCATCTCTCAAATTCTCTGCCGCTTCTTCATTAATTGTGAAAGGCACGCCCCATGTTCCTCGCATCGCATCATATCTTATGGATTCGACCTTCACTAAGTCTTCACCCGTAAAAACCGTTTTATTGCCAACTTTAACAGTAAGCACTCCCGGCTTTCCAACGAGCTTCTGGGCTTCTACTACATCAACACCAGCTATATAGATTAAGATATACCGCTCGCCCCAAGGTCTTATCTTAACATCTCTTACTTTCATACCTCCTCTCAATCTTTGGTCAAGAATTCTTGTAACTTGGTCCATTTCATCCCTTGCCAGAGGTCTTTCAGCCTTAACTTGGATTAAGCTACCTCCCTTTAAGTCAAGCCCCATTGAGATGCCTTTAAAGTAAATTAAAGCTATGGAAAGAGCTACGCAGAATATAAGTAGTCTTATTCTTCTATCTCTAAGCATTTCCTTTGTTCTCATTTTTTCTTCCTCTCAACATACCATTCAAGTATTCTCGCGTTTTGTATCCAAGTGTTTATTACGTCTATAACCAAGCCTATCAGAATTACTACTGAAATCTGCTTTAGCTCAATTGATGATGAAGCTAAGTATAGTATGAAGACGGCGCAAATCGTAGTTGAAGCCATCGTCAAGCCAGTTTTCATAGCGCTTGCCAACCTTTCATAGAAAGTTCCTCCTCTCCTAACGAGCAATCTTGTAGTTAGTAAAATGTCTGTATCAACAGAATAACCTATGAGCAAGAGCAAAGCTACCAGTGAGCCAGCGGTAAGCTCTATGCCTAGCAAGCACATAACCGCAACGGTTGTAATAATATCAGAGAAAGCTGAGAGAATCACAGCAAAAGAAGGAACAAAGGTCTTAAATCTAAGAAAGACGACAAACCCCATGAAAAGAAAGGCGAAAACCATTGCTTTTACTCCATCTTTAAGAAGCTTTTCAGAGATGCTTGGCTCAGCATCCTTTATCATTATATTTTCTCTTTCGATTCCAAGAGAATTGAGATAATCGGTGATCTCCTCTTTTTCCTTTGTTGATAAAAATTTGGGTATTTCTAAGGTAACTCCAACCTCTCCAGAATAGGACTTTATTTTTCCTACCTTTACGTCATAGCCAAGTTCTTTCATTTTCTCTTTTAAATCTATATCAGAAGGAGCATTATATACAGTAATAAGCGTGCCGCCTTTCAAGTCAAATCCCATTGGCAAAGAATGGTTAACGATTCCATTGACTACGATCAAAATAGAGAATATCAGCATTACTACAGGAATAATTATAAGTTTTTTTAGGTTAATCTTCATTACTATATCCTGAAATTCCATCGCATTCGTATTAGCAATAAGAATATAAAAGTCTTTTGCATTGGAGATGGGTAACATGAAGAGTGAGCTTGTTACCATGGGCTTCTTACTTGTATTCATTGGCATGATTCTAATATTCATAGGAATGCTTATTGGGATAACCAAAGAAGCCAAGGGAGAGGTTAAAGGGGGAGGCATAATATTGATAGGTCCCTTCCCAATAATCTTTGGTTCAGACACCGAAAGCGTTAAAACGATCATTCTTCTGACTATTTTACTGATTTTACTTGTTCTGTTTGTATCTACAAGGTGGTTTAGATGATTCGGTTTTTAATAGATAAAAAGGGAAAGAAATATCTTGCTAAGGATAATAAAATTCAAACTCATCTTGGTGTAGTTGAACTTGAAAATGCCTCGCCTGGTAGCATAGTAACTTCTCATCTCGGAAACGAGTTTTATGTTCTAAAGCCAAGGATTTGCGATATATATGATAAGATGGAAAGAGCAGGAAGCGTAATACTCAAAAAAGACATAGGTTTAATATTAGCCTACACTAGCTTGGGAAGCGGAGACATCGTTGTTGACGCAGGAATAGGGTCTGGAGGATTAGCGATTTACTTAGCAAACATCGTTAAGCCAAAAGGTAAAGTCTATGCTTATGAGATAAGAGAAGACCATGCCGAAATTGCAAGAAATAACATAAAGCTTGCTGGTTTAGAAGATTATGTGGAGATAAAGATAAAAGATGTTCGCAAGGGAATTGACGAGGAAGCTGACTTAATTACTCTTGATATTCCCGATCCATGGGAGGTAGCTGAGCACGCCTATAACGCGTTGAAGCACTCTGGCTATGTTATGGCTTATTCTCCTTATATCGAACAAGCAAGAAAAGCAAACCTCGCTTTTAGAGAAGTGGGTTTAAAAGAGGTTAAAACAATAGAACTAATAGAACGTGAAATAGAGGTTGCAAGCGTAGGAACGAGACCGAGAACAAGAATGGTCGGTCATACCGGTTACCTGACCTTTGCCAGAAAGTATTAAAAACTTTAATCGCAGATTAAAAATCATGGACTTTGCTGGGAGAGATATCATATCTATAAGGGATTTTTCAAAAGAAGATATTGAGTATATTCTAAAGGCTGCAGAGAAGATGGAGGAAAAGCTTTCCACAGGAGAAAAGCTAAGCTTTTTAAAGGATAAAATACTTGCATGTCTTTTTTTTGAGCCGAGCACAAGAACAAGATTATCCTTCGAAACAGCGATGGAGAAAATGGGGGGAACATGCATAGGGTTTACTGGTGTAAAAGAAGCATCGGTTGCGAAAGGTGAGAGTTTAATAGATACGATAAAAACCGTTGAGAATTATTGTGATGTCATTGTTATAAGACATCCAAAGGAGGGCTCTGCAAGATTAGCAGCAGAAGTAAGCGAAAAGCCCGTGATAAACGCTGGAGATGGAAGCAACCAGCATCCTACTCAAACCTTGCTTGATCTTTATACGATTCTTAGAGAGAAGGGCAGGATAGACATAACGATTTCTCTGGTGGGAGATTTGAAGTATGGAAGAACGGTTCATTCTCTTGCCTATGCTCTTTCTCTGTTCGGAGCAAAAATAAATCTGGTTTCACCCAAGGGCTTGGAAATGCCCAAGGAGGTAACATCATATCTCGAGAGAAAGGGCATTAAAGTTTATGAAACTTCGAAGCTTGAGGAGATAATCTCTTCTACCGATGTGCTTTATGTTACAAGGATTCAGAAAGAGAGATTTCCTGACCCGGAGGAATATGAGAAGGTTAAAGGTACATATAAAATTACTACCGAAATTTTAAAAGATGCTAAGGAGGATATGATAATCCTTCATCCTCTACCAAAGGTGGATGAGATAGCAAGCGAAGTGGATAAAACAAAACATGCGAGATATTTTAAGCAAGTGTTTTATGGATTGCCGGTGAGAATGGCTTTGCTGGGTTTGGTTTTAGGTGAGTTGTAAAAAACTATTTATATTTTAAAAGTAAAAATTTATGCATATGCTTAATAAAAAGGGGGTTTGAACATGGCAGATGGATATATGGGGAAAATTTTACGAGTAGATTTAACCTCTAGCTCTATAAAAGTAGAGGAAACTGATAAGGAAATAGCCAAGAAATACATTGGCGGAAAGGGCTATGCAACATACTTGCTATACCAATATCTAAAGGAGTATGAGAAAAAAGGCATTTCGCCAAAGGATATTAATCCTCTTGGCGCAGAGAATGTTTTAATCTTTGCAACGGGTCCTGGCACTGGCGTGGTGGGCTTTCCTTCTCCAGGGAGATACCATGTAATGGCTCTTCGTTCGCCGTTAACCAACGCTATAGGAAGTGCTAACTCTGGAGGGAAATGGGGACCATGCTTGAAGTTTGCAGGTTTTGATGCCGTGGTAGTTGAAGGAGCCTCTGATAAACCAGTCTATCTTGAAATAGTAGATGGGAAAGCGGAGTTAAAAGACGCTTCACAAATATGGGGCAGGACAACCTTTGATACATGTAGAATTTTAAAGGAGAAGGTAGGAGGAAAGAGAACAAGCGTGGCATGCATAGGTCCTGCTGGCGAAAATCTTGTTTTAATGGCTTGTATAATCAACGACGAGCATAGAGCTGCTGGAAGAACAGGCTTAGGTGCGGTGATGGGAGCTAAAAAGCTCAAAGCTATAGTTGTCTCTGGGGCGAAGAACGTTGAGGTAGCTAAGCCAGAGGAATATCAAGAGGTATCAAAGAAATGTCTTGAGAAGATTAAGAATAATCCAGTAACGGGTGAAGGACTACCAACCTATGGCACCGCCATTCTGGTTAACATAATTAATAATGCGGGTGCTTTACCATTCAAAAACTGGCAAAGTGGCTATAATCCAGAGGCTGATAAGATAAGTGGTGAGACATTAACCAAGGATTACCTCATAAGAAAGGGAGCATGTTGGGGATGCACTATCGCTTGTGGAAGAGTAACCAAAGTAGCAGGAGGAGCTTATCAAGTGCTATACTCAGAAGGTCCAGAGTATGAATCAATATGGGCTTTGGGTAATACCACCGGAGTAATGGACATGGGTGCTGTGATAAAGGCAAACCACTTCTGCGATGAACTTGGCATGGACCCGATTTCCTTGGGCTCTACCATAGCATGTGCAATGGAGCTAAAGGAGAAAGGATATATAAGTGAGGAGGAGCTTCAAGGCATAGACCTAAAATTCGGAAACTCTGCAGCTCTCGTTGAGATGGTATGGAAAACCGCCTATAAAGCTGGTTTTGGAAAATACTTAGCTCTCGGTTCTAAACGCTTAGCTGAGATTTTTGGTGCAGAAGGGTTATCTATGAGTGTTAAAAGCTTAGAGATGCCTGCTTATGACCCAAGAGGAGCAAAAGGCATAGGTTTAACTTATGCTACCGCAAACAGAGGTGGTTGCCATGTAACTGGTTATACGATCTCGCCAGAAATCTTGGGAATACCAGAGAAGATAGACCCGCTTACTACAGAAGGTAAAGCAACATGGGTTAAAGTTTTCCAAGACTTTACCTGCGTGGTTAACTCAACGGTAAATTGCTTATTTACAACTTTTGCGCTTGGTGCTCAGGATTATGCCGAGTTGCTCTCAACAGTAACTGGCTGGAATTTCACAGAGGAGGAGCTATTAAAGATAGGAGAGAGAATCTACAACCTTGAGAGAGTGATAATAAACAAGTTTGGCTTTGATGGTAAAGATGATATTCTGCCAAAGAGATTGTTAGAAGAGCCGATGCCAGAAGGTGCAGCTAAAGGACAAGTGGTAGAGCTTGACAAAATGAAAGAAGAGTACTATAAACTACGAGGATGGGTTAATGGTAAGCCCACAGAAGAAAAGCTAAAAGAACTAGGAATAGAGCTCTAATCTTCTTTTTTCCTTTTAAAGGAAAAAAAGAAAAAAGAAATGAAGGTAAAGATAGAGCTTTATGCAACTTTAAGGGATAAATATGGGGCTAAGGAGATAGTAGTAGAGTGCGATGGAAGCATTAAAAATCTTATAGAGCAGGCATCTAAGCTTCTTGATGAGGATTTTTTTGATGAGGTGTACGATAGCAGAAGGAATTTCGTTAGAGAGGATAGAATTTTCACAATAAACGGGAGAAATATAAAGGATATTAAAGGAGAGATTCGTTTAAAGGAAGGAGATGTTGTAGCGATTTTTCCACCGATAGCTGGTGGTTAATTCCAATAAATATAATTAATGGTAAAATTATGCATTTATGGTGATATATATGATTTATGGAGTAGAAATAAAAAAAGTGGATAACCAAGGAAGATTCATCTTACCATCAGATTGGAGAATAAAAGAACTTAAAAATAGTAAAGAGGTGTTTGTAATAAAAGGGAAGGGATATTTGAAGATAATACCAAAAAGAAAGATAGATTTAACAAAATTCTTTGATTCAATTGATTTGGGGATGAATATAGAAGATTGGGAGGATTTTGAGAGGAAATTCTATGAAATTTCTTGATGCAAATGTATTTATTTATGCTTATTACAAACCTAAGCATAAATTAAGTGATAAAGAGAGAGAACTTAAAGAAAAAGCTAAGAAGATAATAAAAAGAGTAAATGAGGGAGAAGAAGTTGTAACTTCAATAGTTCATATTTCTGAAATTTCGAACATATTAAAAAGAGCATTGCCATTTAATGAATTATATTCTCTATTAATTGGACTTTTTTCATTTGAAAATATTAAAATTGTCGATATTACAAAAGAAGATTATATAGCTGCTATTGAACTGATAGAGGAGATAAAATTAGATCCAAACGATTGTTTAGCAATAGTTATAATGGAAAAAGAAGGTATAAATGAGATATATACTTTCGATAAAGGATTTGATAGAATTCCAATGATTAAAAGAGTTTATTCTGTCTCTTATACACATCTCCGAGCCCACGAGACTAGGCATGATCTCGTATGCCGTCTTCTGCTTGAAAA
>CBFDVL010000072.1:0-7334 GCA_965613365.1 uncultured archaeon
ATTTTTCAACTGCACCTTTTGGTACGGTAAGCACGAGCTTTCCACCACACCTTCTGCATTTTCCTATTAATGGAACTCTCCTATACTTTGCATTGCAGTTAACGCATCTAAAGCTCTGCTTGGAAAAAGCTCTTAAATTGCCTGCGAGGTCTGGAAGGAAATGGCTTTCTATCACTCTTCTCGCGACATCTCTCTCATCTACTGCCATTATTTTTCTTGCAAGCGTTAGCTGGTGTTCAACCTTCTCTATCATCGTTTTTAATGTTTTATAGGAGCTTTTGAGAGTAGCTTTATTTATATCTCCATGGTCGTGAGTAAAACTAAACCCATAATACTGCTTTTCGCTTCCTATTCTCTTACTCACGGTTTCTATTATATCCTCTACCTCCTGTGGTTTAGCATATCTTAGGGTTGCCTCATAGAACTCAAGCGGATATCTTGAAACTATATCCATGTTGTGAGATTCCTCATCCACTTCTCTTGGGTCAAGCACTGTGGTTAGAACAAGGGGAGCGTCCATTTTTCCTCCTCTCGTGCTTGGCAGGAAATATTTTGAGAAATTTAGAAAGGCATCCATTAGAAGAAAAACGCTATCCTCGTCCCCATCACAGTTTGAAGTAAGAATATACTCATTTACAATTATATTATGGTAGTACTTTGCACTTAGAGAATAAACAACATTCTCCTTTGCCTTTACGTATTCAACCTCTTTTACTCTCGCAAGTCTATGTTGTTTATATTTCATCTGTGGTTTTATCCTCATGTTCTTTATAATTCCTTTTAATGCTCTTTCTTTTCTATCGGAGACAAAAGAGACCTTGTCAAATAACAAAACATTTTCTCCTCTTATTACAAGTTTATACTCTGTATATTTGCCTCGTTTAAATTTGTAAGTGCTTGAAAATATACCCAATTTACGCAATAAAAACTCAATATCCCTTATCAAATCTTTATTGAAAGAATTACAAGTTATAGTTTTTCTACTTATATCAACACTTCCATCTCCGCTGAAATAAGAACTTAACAAACAAGAAATCTTTTTCTCAGGCAACATAAAAATAAAAGACGGTACTCTCTTTGAATGTGCGTCTTTTCCAAGTTCAAGAATATCTTTAAAGAAATGATAGATTATTCTATTTGCAATAGTAACTCTGTTTTCATCAATATAAGGCTTAAATCCGTTTCCGAAAACCTTTTTAAATGAATTAACAATTTTTTCTCTTAAATCTTCCTCTCCAGCGGCTATATCTACCTGATATGTATTATAACCTTTTCTATAATGTCCCTCTGCTAAGTAAAATCCTATTAACCTCATTAGATAGTTATCTAACTTTATTTTTCTTTTTATGAAAGTATGGTCTCTTTTAAATCCTAAATAACAATTTGGAACTTCATCTATTGATAAATCATTTAATTCTAAAAGTTTGAGTAAAATACTAAGAGGTATTGAATCTCTCTTTCCATAATAATTATTTAAGATTTTTTTGTTAATTTTTAAATGTTTAGATACTTTTTTTAGTCCTTTTTCATTAACTAATTTCCTTACAAACTTTTTTATTCCTCTAACCATTATTATATCTTGTAATTCTTTAAATTTATCCTTAGAAAACTCTTGAAGAAGATCTATCTCATGTAAATCATGTTCAATATCAATCTTTGGTAATAAAATTAAGTCTCCTTTTTTAATTTCAAATGCTTTTTTCTTTTTGAATCCCCCATTCTCATAGATTAAAACCTCGTGATCATAGGTTGTTTCAAAACTCTTGCCCGTCTCTAACTCTATTTTAATTAGGTGGTCTGTTGAATTTGACTTCATCACATGTTTTATGTCAGTTAAAACAACCTTTCCTTTCTCTGTATCATAGGAAAAAACTTTTATATTCTTTTTTGGTTTTTTTCTGATATAAGCCATAGCTTCTTGGTATTCGTCTTCATAAAGTTCTTCATACAGCTCTTTAAACGTTATTCTTTGTGGTTTACCTTCTATCTCAACCAAAACTTCTGTTTCTCCTGGGAAGCAGTTTCTTCTTTTGGCAGCATGCCAATAAGGGTGAGCAAAGCATGCGCTCGTTTTGCTATAGCCTATTATTCTTCCAAGGATTGCTGCACTTGTGTGTGGAGCTAAGCCGAGAACAAGATGGCCTATCAAATCTTCTTTTTTCTCTGCTTTGTAGTATGGCTCTAAACCATAGAGCTTGGTTAGAAGTTCGTCTATAAATTTAGAAACCCTAAGTAAATACTCCCCTCCTCTCTCTGGCAGAATTATATCTTGGCACTTCAGCTCGACCACTTGCTCTTCGCTCTCAAGAGGATTTCCCATATAATCATGAGTATATCCCAGCTCCTTCAGCTTTTCTATGCTTATACCTATCTCCTTGGGCTTAAAATGCGTCATTGGTAGATCTGTAGCATCAAACCTTGCTGTTCCATCTTTAAAAACATATACTCTATGCTTTGACCTTAAAATCCCTTTTTCTAAAGGCTCTGGAATTTTGAACTCAGATGTCATGCCCATAACGCCTTTCAAATCATTTGAAGAGTTACCAACATGTTGAATTGCTTTATTTAAAAGCTCTTTGATCTCTATTTTTCTTTTTTCTACTTTTTCATATCTTGTTTTTCCACCACACTTTGGGCAAAGAGTTTTGAAGGTAACCTCATTGCAATTCTCGCAAACCCTTCTCGCAACTTCCACCTCAACATAATTTTTCTGCGCTGCTTTTTTGATATCTCTCGTTCTCCCTCCTGCTTGACCTATGGGGAATAGAACGTTCACCGGTGGTTGCATTTTCCTCTCCTTTGCCTTCTCGGGTCTTCCCATTCTCGCACCTATGTAAGTTGGAGCCTTGTCTCTTACGGTTATTCCAAAGCTATTCACGAGCTGTAGCGGATTCTCTGCTCTCTCATAGGCTTCCATAAATTTTTTAAACGACCCTTGAGGGTCGTTTAGAAGACCGAGGACTCTCAAGAGGGGTTTATATTCTCTTATTATCACCTTATTTCCTTTAACTTCGTGGGGGACGCAGAGAATTTCGAGTATTCTTTTCTCCTTTGATTTCTCGACCTCAAGATAATCGTTTTTAATCTCGCCTTTGCAGAGCCATGTTGCAAGCTCTCTAAGGTCTTCTTTGGTTACATTGCCAAAGAAATAGGTATATCTAGGATGAAGAGGAACCTTAAGTTCTTCTGAAATTTTTAGTGCTTCCTCTGGTGTTGGAGTTTGCCCAACCTTACCTCCTTTTCTCTCAACCTCCTGCTCCCACCATTCTTCAACATAGCCAGAGGGCATTAAAACATGGTTATTCTCAAGGAAATCTCCATAGCTTATTAGAATATCTCCTAAAAACAAAATTTCCTTTATTTTGTTCTTTATTTTCTCGGCTTGCTCAACGCTTTCAACTCTAACAACACTTCCATCTTTTAATTTTACAATTGGCGGTTCTATAGTATCACATGCTGAAATTGCTACCGCTTTACCGGGTCTTTCTGTTTTCAGCTGAGTACCAACTGCTATGAAATTGTCTAAAATTACCATGGTAGCTGGATGCAAGCAGGCTGAGGCAAAACCCGAGGTTCTGCATCTACCGTATCTTAACCTTAATCCCCCCTTCTCAGAGGGGTAAGAAAGCACGGGTCTCCCTGCGATTAAATCTTTTATGTATTTGTAATTTGGTTGAATTTTAATCTCGCTTTCTCCTTCCCGTTCTTCCTCCTCTTTTTTTCCTGCTCTCAAGGAAGCGAGTTCTTCTAACCACTCCCATCTCAAATTGAACTTCTTCATATGCTTGATTATCTTTGGAGCTTTTTGAAGCACTCCTTCGGCTAAAACAAGAACTGCTCCTCCCCTAAGCTGATTCGTCTCTATTCTCTCGAGGTTTCTGTAACCGGTAACCTCGATTTTCTCTGTTCCTTCACCTGTAATTTCAACTGGTATATTACTTATCGCTATTCTTATCTCCTCGGGGTTTGGTAAATATTGCAACCTCGCTGCCTCTGCATTGTATAAATCGACCTCCTCCACAAACCGTTCAATCTCCTCACGTGTGGGTTTATATCTATCTAAGCCAAGGTTTATTCTTATATAATCTCCTATGAGCACCGCTAAAGCCTGAGCAGAGCCTCCGGCAGAGCGTATAGGACCAGCAAAGTATATCGCAAGATAGCTACTACCATCTTGATTTTTCTTTATTTTTGTTTTAACTATACCCTCAAGTGGAGCTGCGACTATACCTTCTGTAAGCACCGCTAAGGAGGTTCTCAAGGCTTGCTCTGATATCCTCTCTCTCTGAGAAATTTCATCAAGATGAAATTTCTCAAAATGGAATTTCCCTTCTACAATTTCTTTTGCTAATATTATAGCCATTTCTTCTTTGTCGTGGTCTTTACTAAGCTCTCTTATTCTCTCTGCAATGCCCTCTGGACCCACAAGACCTTCTACTCTCGCCGCCATGTCCTTTGCTAGAGGTACCTCGGGCTTAAGCTCAGGGTCAAAACCTTTTGCTCTTGCTCTTTCTGCTATCCTGTAAGCTCTCAAAACTTCTTCCTGAAGTTTTGAAAAATAATCATTCATGAAACAAACCTCATTATCGTTGGTTTAAAAGTATCAAGTTGTATTATAGGTATTCTACCCGGGTCTGGACGCATGTTCAGTTTCTTCTGGAAGGAGGTCTGCTCTTGAAATGTTCCAGAATTAACGAGCACGACTCCTCTGTAATTTTTTATTCCCACGGTATGGATATGTCCCATGTGCAAAATATCTGGAGGCTCATCGATGAGAAGATAATCATAACTCTCAGGAGTTAATGGAACCTTTCCACCATATATTGGAGCTAAATGGCGTTTTTTAATTAGATATTCCATCGCCTCTGCTGGCTTATCATAGGTAACTCCAGGTATATTCGAAACCATGTCATCGAGGCTCCTACCATGATAGGTTAAAACATTTACTCCATGCAAACTTGCATAGCAAGGGTTGCCAACCATATGTATCCTCGGGTCTTGGTAGAACTTCTCTGCAAATTCTTCACTTATCGCTGGCTGTGGCTCAGCTTGTCTTGTCGCATCGTGGTTTCCTGGTATGATAATTATTTCAATATGTTCTGGAATTTGAGAGAGATAATCCCAGAGTAAGTCATATTGCTTATGAATATCTTTAACGACGAGCTCATTCTCCTGATTGGGATAGATACCAACGCCATCAACGAGGTCTCCGCCTATTACGATGTACTTTACTCTCTCAGCAAGTTCCCTTTGCCTCGGGGTACCTATCTCACAGTTTATCCATTTAATGAATTTTTCAAATTCATTAGCCATGAACTTAGAGCTTCCTAGGTGAATGTCTGAAATCAAAACAAGAGACAGTGGAACCTCACTTCTATGCCTTTCAACGTTAAGCTTTACGTCGGGAAAGAAAATTTCCTTTGCTATTATTATATCTCCGTTTCTTCCAGCTACGCCAGAGATGCCTATTATCTCGTCCTTGACTATTTCCTTTGCTACTTCCGAAAGTTCTCTATCATCTGACATTATAACTACTGGTATAACTCCTGTCGGATCCTCTATTTCAAGTATTATATTCCCTTTTTTGCTTGTTCTTTTTTCATTTACAAATCCTATTATCTTAGCTTCAGAAAATCTGCCTTTTTTTATTATTTCTATTGTAGAAGCCTCTTTTAATGCTTCTCTTTCTCTTAAAATTCTACTAAGCCTTTCATATCTATCATTAAAATAATCTACAAAACCCTCTATATTCCCCTTTGAATAGGATTTTTTTGTTATATCTCTTTTTATTCTTATTTCGGCTTCATATTCTTCTGCTATTGTTTTTTTTCTTCTACTTTTTACAACTACTATTCTCTTTTCGAATTTTTTTAGGTATTCTGGAGTTATTACGAGCGGTTTTTCCTTATCCAGTTTAGCTTCATTTATTATTCTCTCTATCTCACTTTCGTCTAAATTTTTAAGCTTTTCAAAAGCCTCTGGATGAATGTTTATATTATTCTCTAAGAATTTGTTGATAAGCTCAAAGTCGAATTCCATCATCTTAATAATCTAAGCTCATCTTCTATAATTATTTTTATTCCCCGAGAAGGTACCTCAAGCTTTATCTCCTTTGTTCTTCCATACCTTCCCTTGCTTACTACTCTCGTGCTTAAAATTCCGAGAATATCAAGCTCCGAGATTATGTCCGAAACTCTGCGTAAGGTTAAGATATCTATAGAAAAAGCTTTACAGAGTTTTTTATATAACTCATAAACCTCGCCTGTTGTTATGTTTTTGTCTCTCTCTTCAAGGAGAATCATCGAATATAAAACAAGCTTTGATTGAGTTGGTAGGGTTCTAACCACCTGAGCTATGTTGTCCGCTTCGATTTTCTTATTTGCCCTCCTAACATGTTCTTCTGTAACTCTATCGCTACCCTCTCTCTCAGCGAGTTCTCCGGCGACTCTGAGTAAATCCAAGGCTCTTCTTGCATCTCCATGATCGCGAGCAGCAAAGGCTGCGCATAATGGTATGACATACTCCTCAAGCACGCTCTCTTTGAATGCAATCTCTGCCCTCTGCCTGAGTATATCTTCGAGTTGCTTGGCATTGTAAGGTGAGAAAACTATTTCCTCATCACCAAGAGAGCTTTTAACTCTCGAATCTAAGTAGCTTGTGAATTTTAAATCATTTGATATACCGACTATGCTTACTCTTGCGTTTTTAAGCTCTGAGTTTATTCTTGTAAGATTATAAATTACATTATCTCCACTTTTCAAAACTAATCTGTCTATTTCATCAAGTATCACTACTACCGTCCGCTTTTTATTATCAATGGCTTCTTTAAAGGCATTGTAAACCTTATCCGTAGGCCATCCAGTAAAAGGAACCTTTGCTCCAAAACTTTTAGCTAGCTTAGCTAAAACCCTATATTTTGTATCTGTTATCTCACAATTTACATAGGTAGCATTTACAGGTACACCTATTTTTTTACTTGTATTTATTAACTCTCTACAGATAAACCTAGAAACTATTGTTTTTCCTGTTCCGCTCTTTCCATAAATTAAAACATTTGAAGGAGTCTCACCTTTTAAAGCTGGAGCTAATATGTTTGCAAGTTGCCTTATTTCTTTGTCTCTGTGAGGCAACTCATTGGGAGTATAAGAATGACGGAGAGCTTCTTTATTTTTAAATAGAGGCTCCCTCTGGAGAATGGATTCAAATATTCCGCTGAAGGTTGTTCTTATATTCATATTTGCTCCCTTTTTTAAAATTTTCCAAAGGAAATTTTGGTGTTTCCAATGGAAACAATGGTTGCTTAAATTCCAAGTTATAGTAGTAGATACATTAAT
>CBFDVL010000073.1:0-7115 GCA_965613365.1 uncultured archaeon
CTCGTAACACCGACTTTACTTTTTACTTTTGAATCTTCAGCCTGATGTAAAGAATATGCATAGGGCCAGTTACGCTCAAATAACGCATTGCCCTGCTGGAAAAACAGTCTCACTTCTTCTTCTTTCATCTCTGTATATGTGTTTGGTGGACTTATCTTATATTTGTGAATAAGGTCACACATAAATCGCAGTGCTTCCACATTCTCCGTAGTATTTAATAAGATAGTATCTTCTTTTAGTATAATTCCGCCGTTGTTTGAGCATGCAAATTCTATAAAGTTGCAGACCAAACCCTCATATTGTGCACCCTGCCATACGAAACCATAAAACTGGGGATTTGCTTTTCGCAGTTCTTTTTGAATCCTTAGAGAAATATCCAAAAGTTCCTTCCATGTCTTTGGAGGCAAGAATCCATATTTTTCCAATAAATCTTTCCTGTAATATAAAAGCCCGCCATCAACATATACAGGGATAGCTACTAACTTTCCATTATATGTGTCGGCAAGTTCTAACACATTACTAAAAAATGCGCACGTGTCGAAATTATCTTTTGCAATAAACTGATTCAATGGTTCAAGCCAGTTAGAGTAAGCGAACTGTGAAATCCATGCCACATCCATAAGGAATACATCTGGGTCGGTTTTCCTTGCTTTAAGTGCTATTATGAGTCCCTGACGCCTCTGGTCAGTATCAGTTGGTTGCCTTAAAATATTTACTTTTATGCCTGATTTATCCTCAAATTCGTGAACAATTTCTTCCCAAAATTGAACCTCATTAGGTGCACCACCAACGGCAAAGGTAAGCACCTTTTCGCTTGCATAACTCCCAAAAATAGATACTATACACAGGATAATTATAATAAACCATCTACAAAACATGTTGCCTCCATGCAAAATTTGGTTAAGGTTTTGCGGACTTGCCCACTGTAAGGCGAATTGCTCTCGTCATAGTAAAACTTCACTAATGGGATTACCAAAACCCACTCCATTATCGGTTCCAGTGAAAAACAAAATCCTACCAAGTACCATTAGTTGTCTCATTATAAATTTTAGTTGGCAGGCTTGCCTGTCAAGCGCTTACCTATGTGTTGTAGTATTTTGTTTATTGTTTGGCTTTTCTTTGCTTAGCTTCTCATCAATCATTGATATGAGGTTATCAATATGACCAATATCCACAATTAACCCATTTCCCAGCATTACTAAGTTTGCGAACGGATTTTTTTCTTTTACCATATTGGTTGAAAATTCCTCATCCCAATACTGCATTTTAAACATATCTCGAATATATTTTGCTTTTTGCGATACAGTACTTTGGTTTGTGCTAAAATGATTACAAATATCCCTTGGAGATACATAAGGTTCAAACGACTTATCAAAAAGAAAATTAATCTGCCCCAATGCATATATTATTGCTGCTGCCCATATTTCTATCCTTCCGGTTATGAAAGGAACTTTTCTCTTGCGAGCCATTTTTAATATCAATTTTTCACATAAATTCTTATATTCATCATCAAGATATTTATTGCAGAAATCTGATGTTAATTTGATCAATTGTTGCCTTCTATTTTCTACTCGTTCTTCCATATTTTTACCTCCTATTCATTTATGATGGCGTATAGTGATGGAAGCTTAGGCATGAGTCTCTACAGTCAATGTGTATTCTAAAATCTCTTCTTCCGTTGGTATCTCTTCACCATGTTCTCTTAGGCTCTCTATATACAGTTCTATGGATTCTTTTGCCATCTTTATTGCTTCTTCTATTGTTTCGCCATATGTAATACATCCCGGGAGGGATGGAACTATTACTGTGTAACCTCCTTCTGGCTCTTTTCTAAGCAAGATTCTGTAACTTAACCTCACGTTAATCACCTTTCATTTATTAAAATTAGATGTTTTTTAATCTTTTCTTCCAAGTTGTTTAAGTGCAAGGAGAGCGGTTCAATCACAAAGCCCTAAATTCTAAGATATTTACTACATAGATTTGCAGGTAAAATCTGAAATCCTAACCCAGCTTATAACCCTTATTCTTCTCAGGGACAACAACCTCGCAATCACAACTACTAAACATCTCAGCATACTCCGTATGCACGGGAAACACAAGCTTGGGAGAAATCTCCTCTACAAGCCAGAAAATCTCCTCCATTGAGCAATGCCCGGAAGCATGAGCTTGATGCTTTCTGAGATTAAAATATCTTAACCAGTTGTTCTTGACCTCTTCCTCTATATCTCCCTCTTCAAAAGGCTCGCTCATGGAATGAATAAACTCGCTCCCAGGCTCGGGTCTAATATCTATCAGCTCTGTAAAGTTTGTGAAATCCAGGTGAAGGATAAGCTCATCCTGATGTTTATTAACATACTCGGCATCAATAGCCTTAGAAGAGTTAATAAACTCCTTCTCCCATTCGAAATAGCGGTTCATCTCTCTAACGTATATCAGCATGTTCTCATCTCTCAGAGGAGATGGAACCTCTATTCCCGGGTCATTAACCAAGGTTTCCAAGAGATGGGCAACCTTGGTTGAGACAACAAACTTCCTTTTATTTCTCTTCGCAAGCTCATGAAAGGTCTTCATTCTATCAACATCTCTCGGGTAAAAGCATGTTAAAACAAGCTTTTTAGCGCTTGCGATTACTCTATTGCAGTATTCAAAAACCTCCCTCTCGCTCATGTTTGTTCTTTTCTCCTCCGGCATTACCCTCGTTCCCTCGCATATCAGTGCAATAGGCTCAGCTTCCTTAGCTCTCTCAATGAAATCTTCTGTCATCTCTGCTTTAGGACCATGCATCCTTAAATCCCCGGTGTAAACTATTGCACCCTCGCTTGTATAAATAACAAAACCATAAGAAGCTGGAGTAGAGTGGTCAACATGGATAGGCTCGACCTCTATATCATCTATGGTAATAACGTCTCCAGTTCTGAAGGTGTAGTAGGCATGCGAGCCAAACCCCATTCTTCCGGTTGTCTCCCATGACTCAAGCATTCTCAAAGTGGTCTCTCCCAGAAGAATAGGTATCTCCTCATCAACAAATCCTATGTGTGCTACGTGGTCGTGGTGGATATGAGAGAGGAGAATGGCTTGATACTCTGGCTCCGTGTATTTCAGATCGGTATAAGCTAAAGCTTCCTCTGAGTATAGCCCGGGAAGCTTCGGCATTAAGTTGAGAGCGAAGTAATCCTTCAATCCAAATCTCAGCCTTGGATATAAATAGCCAGTGAAAAACTCCTTACCAAAGGAAAAGCTCTCTCCAAAGTCCAAGAAGATTTTTGTGTCTCTGTCTTCGAGTAGAATTTTATTACCGCCGATTTCGTTTACTCCACCAAAGAAGGTTAGAGAGGGCATTTTTTACTCTCTTCTGATTTTTCTTAAACTCCACTCTATAGCAGGATGCTTCTTCAGCATAGGGTTAAAGATTTCACCATCTATTAACTCCGGGTCAAATTCTCCTTCGCTGTAAAACTTATCAATCAACTCTTTTTCTTTATCGGTTAATTCTCCTATTATCTTTCTTGCAAACTCCACAACTTTTTCTTTAATTTCATTGAAATTCAAATTCGCTTCTTTCCTCCTTAGAAGATTTCTCAATCTTGAATCTAAGGAGACGGTAAGTATATTGCTAAGATCAACTCTGCCCAAGTTTATACTCAACATCAAACTTTCTATTACAGCGCACTTCCTGAAAATTTCACCATCAAAATCTAATAAAGAAATTCTATAGACATCATATATATCTCTGGATGAAGCTCTACATAAACAAGTACAAAATTTATTTGCAAAAAGCTCCTCTTTTACAGGAGTTCTCACCTTGAAATATTCGTTTTTACGCAAATGAAGAAAACTCGCTTCTATATCTTTTAAAATTGGGTATCTCCTTATGTATCCTATTTCGATTATGAAGCTATCTTCTAAACCCTGCGAATTTATATAATAAACATCAAACCTGCAAAGAGGATAGCTAGGATTTATCCTCATATCTTCGTCTTTGTAACCTCTCATGTGTAGAATTTTCTTTATCTTTTTCTCAACTTCCTCTCTAACCTCACCCCAGTCTTTATCCTCATCTACATGTCTATAATTAAAATCCAGATCAACTGATATTCTTGGAAAATCTAAGTATATGAAGTTTAAAGCGGTTCCACCGTAAAGAGAAAGTCTTTTATTCAAAAATTCCACGCTAAAAATGTCTTGGAGTACATCAGAGATTCTGAAAACCTTCTCAAGCTCTCTTTGTTCAAATTCTGCATTCATTTATACCCCTCTTACCAATTCCCTGAAGTTCCTTGGTATGTAGAGGTTCCATTTTTTATCATGGTAGTAAGGCTTTGCCCTGAATAAATACATGGGCGACCTTCCAACTCTCGCTCTAAGGTTATCAAGCATATCATCGGTTAAATGCTCATAGAAGACCGAGGTATCTCTTAAAATTTCCAGAACAAAGCCCACTTTTCTGAACAGCACATCCTTTTTATAAAGCATTAGAACCTTCTCAAGCTTTGCAAAGTTTATTCTCAACCTCTGCAAGCTCTTTATTAACTCCTCCCATCCCCCTGCATACTCAACCCTATCCACACAATCAACAAAGGTTCTCTCCTTTGAGCTTACCCTTATGTTGTGGTTTAAATATTTCCTTACCTCAACCTCTGTTTCTACATCTCTCTGAAAAACTGGTTTAAATTTGAGATTTTTATAGCTGAAGGCATCAAATCTATCTTCCTCATTAACTGCAACATAGACCTCGTTAAAAAAGGAATAAGCACATCCATGAAATTCAAGGGCAGTATGATAACTAAGGTAATAATTCTCCCTGAGCTTGGACGCTACCAAAAACTTATCTGGCAGATATTCTTCTGGGTTTTCTAAGGGAGGAATAGCGACATATAAGTTTCTCCTGATTCGTTTTAGTTTTCCTTCATTCATCAATCTCTTAACATATTTTGAGTATATGTATTTGGAGTTGAAATTTTTACCAGTGATTTCTCTAACCTTCTCTGAAATATCCTCAAAGGTAGCTACTCTAAGCGAGAGCAATTCCAAGTAAAGCTTCTCTGTTTTGCTAACCATGATTTTGATTATTTTTTATGAATATTTAAAGTTATCTACCATAATATGGTAGAGATTGTTAAATTTTAATGAAGTATTCCGTGAGATGGAGGATAGTGTTAAGTTATTAAACCACATTCTTGGAATATTTCTCTAAGTTCGCCCATCATTTCCTCTTTTTCATTCTTTAAATTTTCTCCCAATCCCATGTAACTCTCAACTCCTCGAAAATCTTCGGGTATCTCTCCTTGATTATGCTTACGATATCCTTCTCAGCATCATCCAGAGGTTCTATCACTGTATTAAGGCTCATCTTTCTGTAAATCTTGCTATTCTCCTCTAATTCTATTGGTTTGTCGAGCACTACCCAGCGAACCTTCCTCGCATGACCCCGCCCCACAAGTCTTAAGTATTTGCTCAGCACCTTTCCTACACCAACGATCTTATTCCCAACCCATGCGAGCAGAACATCTCCCGGCTTTAGTTCTTGAATGAATTTTTCCAGCTCCTTCTCAAATTCGTCATCTCGCTTGTAATAAAGCATGCTATCCTCAGATTTTAGATGGGAAAGATCGGTTTCTGACCAGTTTTCCCAGACAGAATAATCAGCAGGAGCTATCTTCCAAACTCTTGGATTTTTGAACTCTGTGTAGAAGTTTATTCTCAACTCAGCATGAAGGTCTTCTGATTCTAGCTCCATTGCCTTCTTCCACATCTCCATGGCTTTCTCTATCTTCCCTTGCTCTTTCAGAGCCTCGCCCAATCCAAAATACACCGAGCCAAGAAGTAGTTTTATATATACCATTGCACTCTTAAAATTCCTCTCAGCTTCCTTTGGGTCTTCGTCAAGCAGAAGATAACCCAGGGCAATGAAATCATCTATATGCTCGGGCGATTTTATTTTGGTTTCTAACCTTTTGCTCAGTATCTCCTTGGCTTCATTGAAGTATTTTTTAGCTTTCTCTTTATCTCCCAAGCTATCGTAATTATAGTAAAGCTGTCCCCTTGGGACATGGTCCCTTTCTATTAAAGGCTTGAAACTGTCCAACTCAACCAGAAACTCGTAAATCATTGTGCTTATCTCAAGAATCTCAAGGTCATCGTAATGGCTTGCGATGTTTATGAATATTTTCTTATCCCTACCAATAACATCGAAGGCTTCCTCTATTCTTCCTCCCATTAACAAATCTGTTACCTCTCTGCATTCTCTCTCATATTCACATGCTCTACATTCCTCTTCTTCATACTCAATTCCATACCCTCCAAAACAATCCAATAACTCCTCAGCCACCATCTCCAAGCTTAACCACCTCTCCCAGCAACATAAACCTTACCAAGCTTTGTTAACCTTATCCTCAAATTCTTCCCAACCTTTTCTGTATCCACAAGCCCCCACTTCTTCAACTTTCTCAGATGATGGCTCACCCTTGCTCTCTCGCTGTTATGCTCATTGCTCCCCTTCCTTATCTCGGGTTTCATCCTGTATATAAGCTCGTCGATTGAAGGAGCTTCTCTTTTCAAAGCCTTCAGAATTTCCATCTGCTCATCAGAAACATCTCTAATAGGTATAAAGGGAACGGGTACGACCTTCTCAATCCCAACAACCTCGCCATCCTCATACTTGGAAATCGTGGTGTAGATCTTTGCATTGCTCAGCAGGGCAGAGATGTAGCAAGCGATGCTCAAATTTCTCAGAGAACCAGAGGCATTGAGCATTACCTCTCTTCCCTCGCTCCTCTCTTTCTTTATAGCTCTAACAAGCTCCAGAGAGGCGTTCAGAACATCCTCCTTATCAACATAGAGGTACTCGACCTCTGCAATATCCTTAAATGCTCTTTCTATTTCCTTAGCTGTTTTTTTAGCTCTTCTCTCACCTTGGATATCATCTTTACCAAGAACGAGTATTATCTTGTGAAAGGGAAACTGCTTTATACCTTCGATAAGCTTCTCCTTAGTAAATCCTACCGGAACTATATGGGTAACTTGTTTGATCATGCATTAATAGTTGTCTCTCATTATATATAAATCTTTCTTTTATATGTAAAATAAATATTTATATTTAGGAAAATGTACCCAAG
>CBFDVL010000074.1:0-6932 GCA_965613365.1 uncultured archaeon
TTTCAAGCAGAAGACGGCATACGAGATCATGCCTAGTCTCGTGGGCTCGGAGATGTGTATAAGAGACAGCCCTTGCGTATCCCCTTGCTTTCGCAAGGCTTGCGAGCAACGGGAAGATAAAAAGGTTAGGTTTTAGATTTTTCTTATTTTATATGTACTCTTTCACCTTCAACCATAAATAGTATTCTTGAAGCTATTTTGCATGCTAAGTCTCCGGCTCTCTCTATAAAGTAGGAAACTAAGATTAACTCCAAGTTTTGAGTCTTTTCAGGATTTTCTGAGATTTTTTTCCTCAGGTTTTCTCTCATTTCTTCGTCGAGAAGGTCTATTATATCGTCCTTTGCTTGACATGCAATTCTTAAACTATCGATAGAGGTTTTCTCTAAGGCTTCCATCTCTACTTCTATAATTTCATAAACTTGGTCCAGCATTTTTTGTAAATAGAATGTGTCATCCTCATCTAATTTTAGTTTTTTTATTATATTGGCAATTCCTTCACTTAAATCGCATATTCTTTCAAGAAAATAAGAGATTTCCATCATAGCTGAAATAAATCTTAAATCCCTTGCAACTGGTTGAAAAAGAGCTATTAAGTTTAAACAATTTTCCTGAATCTCCAAGTTCAGTAAATCGCTTTCTTTTTCTATTTTTGATATTCTTTTAAGTTTATCTTTGGCTTTTTCCTCGATATACTCACGAGAAAGTTTTAAAGAGGTTTTCGTGTATTCTTCAAGCATTAAAATTCTCTTTTTTATAAGTTTTAAGCTTTCTTCAAATCTTCTGACCATTATCCAAACCTCCCAGTTATATAATCTTCAGTTCTCTTATCTTTTGGATTTTTGAAAATTTTTTCGGTTTTGTCATGCTCTATAAGCTCTCCAAGTAGTAAAAAAGCAGTATAATCACTTACTCTCGCGGCTTGCTGCATATTGTGGGTAACAATGATTATTGTATAATTCTTTTTCAGGTCTACAAGCAAATCTTCTATTTTTGCTGTTGATATGGGATCCAAAGCCGAGCAAGGTTCGTCAAAAAGGATGATTTCTGGATTTACTGCCAAAGTTCTTGCTATACATAATCTTTGCTGCTGACCTCCCGATAAAGATAAAGCCGATGACTCAAGTTTGGTTTTAACTTCCTCCCATAAAGCAGCTTTTTTTAATGCATCCTCTACAATTTCGTCAAGTTTTTCCTTATCTTTAATC
This sequence comes from uncultured archaeon, assembly GCA_965613365.1. GTDB lineage: Archaea > Hydrothermarchaeota > Hydrothermarchaeia > Hydrothermarchaeales > CAZSVW01 > CBFDVL01. The sequence goes on from CBFDVL010000074.1 coordinate 1,206, forward strand.
CCATGTATCCTCGGACCATAGGCGATGTTGTCATAAATACTCATGGGAAAAGGATTGGGCTTTTGAAAGACCATGCCAACTTTTTTTCTCAATGCCACGACATCAACATCTCTCTCATAAATATTCACTCCATCTATATAGACCTCACCTTCTACCTTTGTTCCTTCTATTAGGTCATTCATTCTATTCAAACAGCGTATAAAGCTTGATTTTCCACAGCCAGAAGGACCTATCACGGCAGTTATCCTCTTTTCTTTTATCTCCATGGTTATGTTTTTTAAAGCGTGAAAGCTTCCGTAGTAGAGATTTAGATTTCTCACTTCAATCTTAGCCTTCTCCATTTTTTACCCCCTCAGATTTCTCGAATAATACCAGTTTATACTCCTTGCAATGAAGTTAGAGATTAGAACTATGCATATCAAAACCAATGCTGTACCATAAGCTTTGTCAATGGCCCTGCCTTCAGAAGCAAGAAAATAGAGATGTGTGGTTAAAGCCATCGTTGGCTGAAAAGGCGACTTTGGTAATACCGCATTTGAAATCGCTGCTGTAAATATTATCGGAGCTGTTTCTCCCGCAGCTCTGCCAAAGCTCAAAATTGCTCCAGTCATTATTCCCGGTAGAGCTACTGGTAAAATTATCTTTCTAATCGTTTGAAGCTTCGTTGCTCCCAAGGCATAACTCGCCTCTATGTATTCCTTAGGCACAGATGAAAGAGAAATCTCAGATGTCCTTATTATGGTAGGTAAGACCATTATTCCAAGTGTTAGCCCACCTGAAAGAATTGAAACTCCTCCCGTAAAATCTCTGAGATAATAGACGAAAAACGCCATTCCAAAGAGTCCAAGGACTATAGAGGGTATTCCATTCAGTGTATCAACGGTTATCCTTATCGCTCTGGTTAGCTTGCTTTCCTTTGCAAACTCTACAAAATAGACCGCCGCACCAACGCCGATAGGTAAAGCAAAAACTAAAGCGGTTGCCACGAGATATAACGTTCCTAAAATCGCCGGATATATCCCTCCCTCCTCTCCGAATTTTCTGGGCATCTCTGTTAGAAATTCCCAACCAATTACTCTTGCTCCTTTAATAAAAATGTAAGCTAAAATTGAAAATAAAATGAAAATTATGAGCAAAGTTGAAAGTGAGAATAAAGCTATCATCAGTTTATTGGTAGTTTTGGCTTCCATGACTTTCACCTCTCTATTTTCTCAGAAACTAAACGAAGAAAGAGCGTTATGAAGAAGAGAATTATCCCAAGACCAAATAAAGCTTGGTAATGAGTGCTTCCCACTACTGCCTCTGCCATTTCCAAGAGAATCGCAGAGGTTAAAGCCTCTGCTGGGTCAAATATAGATGTAGGAAGCTTTTCAACATTTCCAAGAACCAGAACAACCGCCATTGTTTCGCCTATCGCTCTTCCCATAGCAAGTATGATACTTGCCAAAATTCCACGAAAGGCGCAGGGAATAACTATTTTACTAATCGTTTGCCACTCGGTTGCACCTAAAGCTAAGGAAGCTTCTCTATATTCTTTAGAAACACTTTCCATTGCATCTTGGGAGATACTTATTATAAGTGGAAGGACCATAACTCCTAGGATTAAAGAACCCGTAAAAAGGCATTCTCCAGTTGACAAATCAAAACTTCTCTGAACAATATTGGCTATCAGCATCAACCCAAAGAAACCATAGACTATTGAAGGTATCCCTGCTAATAGCTCTATCAAAGGTCTTAGCAAAGCCTTTACTTCTGAGCTGGCTATCTCGCTTAGCATAATAGCTGAAGCTATTCCAAGAGGAATCGCAAAACTCAACGCTCCAAAGGTTACTATAACTGAGGCTACAATAAATGGTAGGGCTCCATAAACATCTTTTTTTGGCTTCCATTCATCTCCAAAAAGAAACTCCTTTACCCCCATCTTCACAAAGATGGGATAACCTTCTCTAAAAAGAAAGATAACAATAAGCAATAGAATCATTATCGAGGAAAATGCAAAAATGAAAAGTGAATATTTTACAATTTTTTCTTTTATTTTTGGTATCATCTTTTTATTATCAGCATATCTCTAATTTTGCCGTTTATTATGTTCATTTCTTTTATAACGAATTTGTTTTCCTTTATTTCTAGTATATTGAACGAAGGATAACCCTTGGCTTTTAGCCTTCTGGTTGTGGCCGTTCCAGCGGTAATTAGATAAGTGCTTTCAAATTTCCATACCCAAGGTTTGTGCTTATGCCCCGAGAGAACAAAGTTTATTTCAAGCTCTTTGCATAGATTGAGAACCTCTCCGGCATCTACAGGTATATGTCTTTCTCTTCCAGTTCCGGGAATAGGTATTAAATGATGATGCATTGTGAGTATTTTCACTTTCTCCTTTACTGAAAGATTTTTTCTTATGTTGTCATAGTTCTCCCTACCTATATGCCCATCATCTATGTCAGGCTCGCTAGAATCTATCCCATAAATTACGACTTCGGTGTCTTCATATTTTGGAAACCTTGTTAGAAAGACTTCTTCGAAAATTTTGTATCCTTCATTTCTCGCGTCGTGATTGCCAGGAACTACTACCTTATTTTTAACTTCTAGCTTATCCAAGTATACTACCGCTTCTTCATATTCCTCCTGGTATCCTTCTTCCGTAATGTCGCCCGTTATAACCAATATCTCAGGTTCTAATGAATTTATGAGCTCAATAACCCTTTTACCCCATTCAGATACAAAATGTGAGCTTAAGAAATGTAAATCTGAGATATGTGCTATTTTCATTTTTCAATTAAAAAAAGAAAATTTCATTTAAGCGGTACAAATCCCTGCTCTTCCACTATTTTCTGACCCTCTGCACTCAGCATGAACTCCAGAAATTCTTTTACTGCTCCTTTTGGTTCGCCCTTTGTTATCATGTATAACTTTCTGGATATCGGATATTCTCCGCCCCCTGCAGTATCTTTAGTAGGAGCTACGCCATTTATCCTCAATGCTTTAACGCTCGCATCTACATAGCCGAGACCTATGTAACCTATTGCATTTTCATTCGTAGCTACCGTTGCTTTTACCGCTCCATTGCTTGGTTTTTGAATAGCATGTTCTGTGCATTCTTCTCCTTTCATAACTTTCTTTTCAAAGGTTTCTCTTGTTCCGGAACCCTCTTCTCGAATTACAACAACTATTGGCTTATCTTCGCCTCCAACTTCTTTCCAATTGGTTATCTTGCCGGCAAAAATCTCTTTAACCTGCTCTAAGGTTAGCTCGCTTATCTTATTGCTCGGATGGACAACTATAGCTATGGCGTCCACGGCTATAGCATGAGGAATCAAATCTGGATACTTTTGCTTCTCCTTCTCCTTTAGCTCTCTAGAGGCATCGCCTATGTCAAATGTTCCTTCTGCTACTCCTTTTATTCCAGCTCCAGAACCTCCCCCTTGAACGGTTACTGTTATATCTGGATGTTTTTTCATGAAAGCCTCTGCTGCTGCGGTTGCAATTGGCTGAACTGTGGTTGAACCACCTATTTTTATCGTTTTTACTGATTTTTCTGTAGATTTTCCAATACACCCGCCCAATAGAGAGGTTACAACCAGCAACAAAATCAAAAGTTTCCTCATTATTCCACCTCCTTTTATTGAGGAAGAGACAAAAAATTTTATATACTTTGTCCAAATAATATATAGACAGTAGATATAGATAGATATAAAACATAATCTATATAAAATAAGGAGACACCAAAATGGAGGTCAGAAAAATTTATGTGACGGGAGGCTCAACGTTTGTTGTCTCTCTTCCGAAGAAGTGGGTAGAATCTCAGGATTTAAAAGCAGGAGATAGCGTTTTTTTAACTCAAACTGGAAAAAGCATAATTATAGAGCCCGGAATAAGAGAGGAGAAGAAAATAAAAGAAAAAAAGATAAGAATATCCATGCTACCAAGCCCATCTTCTCTGGAACGTCTTATTATAGCATATTATCTTACCGGATATGACACAATCTCGATAATTTTAGATAGGGAAGATAAAGAAAGTTATCGCAGAGCAGCCAGAAGAATCAAAGAATTTCTGATAGGCGTTGAGATAGTAGAAGATACGACTAAGAGAATTACTATGGAGATTTTGGTAGACCATCAAAGGATGCCCGTTTTGAAAGCAATTCAGAGAATTCATCTTCTCTGCAAATCCATGCTTCATGACCTTATCGAAGCCATGAACGTTGGTTGTAGCTATTCGGTTGAGGAAATCCAAACTTCTGAAAAAGAAGTAGATAGGCTTTATTTCTTGGTTGTAAGACAACTAAAAAGCGCTGTAACTCAATACAAAATTGCAGAAAAGCTTGAAATTAAAAGCCCAGACCATTGCTTGGGGTATAGGAGTATAGTGAAGAGTATGGAAAGAATTTCTGACCATCTCGATAATATAGCCAAATATTACTCAGATATATGTAAATATGGAAATGAACTTTTACTAAAGGATGGGATAATCTCCCTTGGAAGAAAGGTTACAGAAATATATGAGAAAAGCATGTTAAGCCTTTTCAAGCGAGACCCACTATCTACAGAAGAAGTTTTTAATAAATTAGATAGTATAAATAGAGAATACTCAGAGCTAAGTGATTCTCTTTTTAAAAGCAAAGCTCCAATTTCTCTTGTTCTTTGCGAAAAATCAATTATAGAGAGTTTAGAAAGAATTGCAAGATATAGCAGTGATATTTGTGAGATTGTAATAAACATGTATGTCAAATGATAAACTTTATTCAAGTTAATTTCCTTTTTCTTTAGTAAGTCCCTTGTTCGAAGACCGGGCAGAAAAGCATGAAGCCCGGGGCGAGGCAAGGGGCACAGCAAAGCTGCACCAATGGGCTCGTCTATGAGAGGGTATGGTAACCTTCGATGAATAGAGCGGCAACCTGGTGCAGCACAGCATAAAGCTCACCAGCAACCCCTCTCCCCGAGGGTTCCCGTAGGAGCGAAGGCATAGCCCTAGCAATGAATTCGGGTGTTGGAGAGGGGGAACATGGTGGGCTTTTAAAAATTTGAAAATTTTTAATGTGATAACTATGAAAGAAACCCTGCTAAGCATTCATGTTATTCCGAACTCAAAAAGTGCAAGCATAAGCTATGATGAATGGAGAAAAAAACTTGTTGTTAAAATCAATGCACCTCCCGTAAAAAACAAAGCCAATAAAGCTTTAATAGACTTTTTGTCAAAACTTTTTAGTGCAGAGGTTAGAATTATTAAAGGCGAGACAAATAAAAATAAAGTTGTAAGTATATTAAAAGATAGCCAAGAAATTAGAAAAATCTTGGAGAGGAAAGGGATTGAACTATCGAAAATTGAGGAAATTTGAACTTTTACTTGAGGAGATTGAAGAGTTAAAAGAGCTTTCCAAGCATTGCGCAATAATAGTAGAGGGTAAAAAAGATGAAAGAGCCTTGAGAAGCCTTGGAATAGATGCAGAGTATTATCACGCGACAAGCATGCCCGCCTTCGAACTCTGTGAAAAAATAAGAGAAAAGCACAAGGATGTGATCCTTTTCATAGACGCTGATAGAGAGGGAAAAAAGCTTTGCAAGAAGATTAAAAGTTACCTCGTTGAGATGGGGGTAAGGGTGAACGACAGATATAGGCTAAGCATGCTTATGAAGCTTGAGACACATCAGGTTGAGAACTGTCTCTTATACACATCTGACGCTGCCGACGAAGGCTTAGGTGTAGATCTCGGTGGTCGCCGTATCATT
>CBFDVL010000075.1:0-6618 GCA_965613365.1 uncultured archaeon
GATCGACGGTAAAATAACAGGATACGGCGGAAATTCCCTGCTGGCAGACTGGTGGTACTGGACCAAAAAGATCGCCGAGCATCAGAGCAGGTTGAAGAAAGTAAATGATAAGCATGCATCCAGACAGCTCAGACGATTGTACAGAAAACGTCAAAGAAGGTTCAGGCATGCGGTAAACACCATCGTTGGCAGATTTGTCGAGCTTTGCTATAACAAGGGAGTTTCAGAAATCGTTGTTGGAGATTTAAATGGTATTAGAGTTAGAAGCAAGAGAAGCATTAGAATTAGAAGCAACAACTCAAACTGCAAAAAGGCAAACTCCATGATACACAACTTCTGGAGCCATAGATATCTGATAAAAAGGATAAAAGAGAAAGCCGAGGAATACGGCATAAAAGTGACCGAAGTGAAAGAATCTTATACCTCTTCAGTTTGTCCAAAGTGTGGTTCAAAAAACGTTGAAAAGAGAAAGAGATTGTTTAAATGCCTAAGCTGTGGTTTGGAAGCACATAGAGATGCTGTTGGATGTGTGAATATAGGGCTCGCTCATTTTGAGAAAGCGAAGCTTTCTCAGAATGGGGGAGCCGTTAACAGGGCTGTGGCAAGCCCTCTGCTTCTAAGGATAAACGATGCATCTAAGGGTAAAAGCCCGATGTGGATGCAGATGAGGATGAAATCCCTAGAAGCGGGAACCTCTCATGCTTTAGCGTGAGAGGATGTCAGAGGAAGGAAAAATAATCAATTATACTCGGCATTTATCTTAACATAATCATAGCTCATATCGCAACCAAAGGCTATTGCCGTTTCTTCCCCAAGGTTAAGGCTGAGATGGATAAAAATTTCTCTTTCTTTTAGAGTTTCTCTCGCTTTTTTCAGATTTTCTTCTCTAATTTTTCCTTTCTCAACGATGCAAACATCGTTGAAAATCAATGTTATTCTCTCAGGTTTAATTTCAGCCCCAGAATATCCGAGAGCAGCGATAATTCTACCAAAATTTGGATTCTCTCCGAAAATAGCGGTTTTAACAAGATTTGAACCAGCTATAGCTCTAGCAGCTTTTCTTGCATCTTCCTTCGTTAAAGCTCCCGAAACTCTCACTTCAACGTATTTTGTCGCTCCCTCTCCGTCTCTCGCTATTCCCTTAGCCAGCTCTATGCAAACCTCGTTAAGCGCTTTTTGAATTTTATTGTAACTCTCTCTTACCTTGCCATTTGCTAATAGCACAACCATGTCATTTGTGCTTGTGTCGTTGTCTATATTGACCATGTTGAAGCTGTTTTCCACAGCCTCTTCGAGCATCTCGCTAATTTTATCTTGCGGTATAAAGGCATTGGTAGCCAAAAAACAGAGCATGGTTGCATGCTTTAGACGAGGAGCGATCATCCCAGCGCCCTTTGCTATACCTATCATCTCAGCCTTTCCGATTTTTCTTGTTGCCAATTTCTCTATGGTGTCGGTGGTCATTATAGCTTTCGCAGAGTTTCTCCAGTATTCTTCTGAGCTTCCAAGCTTTATTTCATTTATCAAAGCTTCTATCTCCTTCATATCAAGTTGCTTACCTATTATCCCAGTTGAAGCGACTAAGAAGTTCTCAGGCTTTAATTTGAATTTCTCGGCAGCTAATTCGCACATTCGAAAAGCATTTTTCAACCCTTGCTTTCCAGTGAAGCAGTTCGCATTTCCAGAGTTTGCGACTATACCAAAAATTTCGCCTTTTTCAAGGTTTTCCTTAGAGACTATTAAAGGAGAAGCTTTAACCTTGTTTGAGGTGAGCATTAGAGCAGAGCTCGTTTTTTTCTCACTTAATATAATAGCAAGTCCGTATTTTCTTCTCAACCCACCGGCTTTAAATCCTTTCATTTTCTCTTCCTACATAACTTAACTATGTCATTATCTCTACATTCAATTACAAAGGAATGCTTTTCATACCACTTAACCCTATCTTTAAAACACCAGAGCATTATATCTTTACCCTCAAAATCAGAAATTATCTGTTCAAGGAGCTTTGAACCTATACCATTACCTCTATACTCACGATTTACATTTATGTTGGAGATTACTACGTAATCTCTTTCCTCCAAAACTCTTGCATTTGCAATTACTCCAGCGTAATTTATATTCCAGACGTCATAGCAATAGCCATTTTCTATCTCTCTTCTTTCGATGTACATTGAAAGCAAGAATTAAAGTTTACCGTCAGAAAATCATACTAAATGCTTACCGGTGGTCGAGGTTACAAGTTTGCCATGCTTTACTCCTCTCGCACTTATTAGCATGTCTGCGATTTTCTTAATTTCTTTTGCTTTACCTCTAAGGATTAAAACCTCCATGCAGTTGTGCTCATCTAAGTGAACATGTAGCGTGGAGATTATATTTTTATGATACTTGTGCTGTAGGTCTGTTAGCTTGTCACTTATCCCTCTAATTTCATGGTCGTATACTAAAGTTAGGGCTCCTACCGTTTCTTCATCGCTTGCCCTCCATTCCTCTGCCACGAGGAAATCTCTTATTAAATCTCTTATGGCTTCCGAACGATTTGTGTAGCCTTTTTCATGTATTATAGCATCGAACCTCTCAAGCAACTTCGGATTTATCGATATCCCAAATCTTACAACTTTCTCCATATTTTTAAAATTTATTACATACCTTCTTATACTTTTCGTAGCACGGCTAAAATTTAACTCCATCGCCATCGATTGGAAATCACCCAAAAGGCAAGAGTAATAAGACGAGGGCAAAAACCTACCATGCATTAGCTTTATACTCGCTTTTCAAAGCGGGGATACAGAAAGGGAGGCAGGTGGGTAAAATATAAATACCAGAAAAGCATACACAATAATGTATGAGGATAGATACATATCTGACGGAAGAGGATAAGCGAAGAGTAAAAGAATATGCGGATAAACATGGGCTAAAGATGAAGATGGCATACACAATACTAATCAGAAAAGGGTTGGAGTATGAAAATTCAAAAAACGATTAAGTGTGGAATAGTCGGACTTACGAGGATAAAAGAGAAATTAATTAGAGAAGAGTATGAAAATCTCCAGAAGTTTTTACGTGGAGATAGGAATGTCAGGCTCTATTCTGCAAACAGACAACAGGCATTAAGGTATTACAAGGAAACAAGCAAGAAAGCTCATACCCTTTAGGGTTGAGATGAATTGCGTTAACTCTATCATTAGATGTGCTGAAAAGATATGTAGAAAGTCAGGGTGAAAAAAAGTGATGGTAAGTTATAAGTTCAGGCTCTATCCGAATAAAGAGATTGAAAGGAGATTAGAGGAGCAATTAGAGATATGCAGATGGCTTTATAATAGGCTATTAGAGGAAATAAATAAAGCAAGAAAAGATGGGAGAGAGATAACGCAGAAGGATACGCAGACATTGATAGTGAAGTTGAAGGAAGAAAATCCAGAGTTGAAGAAAGCATACTCAAAAGTATTGCAGATGGTGAATTATCAGTTATGGAGTAATATGAGAGCATTATCAAAGTTGAAGAAGAATGGAAAGAAGATAGGTAAATTGAGATTCCAAAAGAGAGGAAGATGGAAATCTTTGAATTTCAATCAAAGTGGTTTTTCCATAGATGTGAAGAACGATCGCATATCATTATCAAAGATTGGTAGTGTGAAAGCGAAGATACACAGAGATATAGATGGGAAGGTAAAAGGAATATGGATAAAGAAATACCCAAGTGGAAGATGGTATGCAATAGTGCAAATAGAGAAAGAAATAGAGAAACTACCAGAGACAGCTAGAGAAGTAGGTATAGATGTTGGTGTGCGATATTTCCTTACAGATAGTGAGGGAAGAAAGATAGAAAACCCAAGATTTTATGAGAGGACATTGAGAAGAATAAGGGGATTGCATAAGAACTTATCAAGGAAGAAGAAAGGTTCAAAAAACAGAGAAAAAGCAAGGATAAAGTTAGCAAGGGCATACGAGAAGTTAAATAACCAGCATAGAGATTTTCTACACAAATTATCAAGGTTCTACATCAATAATTATGATTTCATAGCAGTTGAAGACCTGCAAATTAGGAACATGGTTAGAAATCATAGATTGGCACAAAAGATACAGGATGCTTCTTGGGGAGAGTTTGTAAAGATGCTATCCTACAAGGCGGAGGGTGCTGGTAGGGTAGTAAAGAAAGTAAACCCAAGAGGCACATCAAAAGGTCTGACCTATGATAATCCATTGAGAGATTACATATCTGCAAATAGAATATTGATGAGGGGTAGGGACTACCCTGATACGCCTGTGGAGAGAGAGCCACTACTCCAGACCATATCTTACAAGGATGTGGTTCTGGGGCAAGTTCTCTCAATGAAGCAGGAAGCCCCTTGCGTAAGCAAGGGGTAGTTCACATATGAAATAACTAAAGGCGAGGTAATATTCAGTAGAGATGAAAATAAAAGATATGAATTTCTCGAAAAAACTTGGCAAAAATACCTAGATTTTAAACAAATAGAGAAAAAATTTATAATTGATATGCTTTAATCTACCTTTTCTTTTTTCTCAGATTTTTAAAAACCGAGGAGATGCTTACGATGTATCTCCCTTCCCCTCCAGAAACTATTATTGGCTCTTTTTTCATTAGAGAATCCACATCTATTTTGTAAACCCCATTTCCAACCATGATGTTGGAAATGTCGTCTTTGGGTAACTTAACCTTTTCAGCGGTTTCAACTTTTTTTTGTTTTTGTCTTGGTTTTTTATCTTTTAAGTAATAAAAAAGTCTGTTTCCACATTCGCAACCTTTTAAAATAGCATCGCTACCATCTTCATAGATCTTGCCGCACTTCGTGCATTTATGGGGCATGCTAATTCCTCTTAGGCAACGCCTTAGCTATCATACTTATGCAGTCGGCCTCTCTCTTAATAGCTTCTATTGTTCTCGTTGGCCCCACTATGGTCAGCCCAGAAGACCTTCTTCCAGATATATATTCTGCAAGTTTATCTCTGAAAGAATGTTTGTGGTCTATTCTATAGAACTCTATGCCATGGAAGTTTTCAAGGTCTATCTCACGCATAGTTGCCTCTATAAGCTCTTTTTCTTCCTGCGGACTAAGCCCTTCTTCAAGAACAACAATAATGTTATTCTTAATCTTATCTATTATAAAATCTATTTTCTCCATAGCTCTCATTTGGGAAAGTTTATCTGAGGAAATGAAATCAAGCTGAATCTTCATTTTATCACCTTAGGTTAAATGAGTTTGAATAGCTTCATAGAGCATTTCCATGTTCTCACCAGTTAAAGCAGAGATCGGCACAACTCTGTGCTGAGGAAAAGCATTTTCTATCTTTGAAGGGTCGGCGTTTGGCAAATCTATTTTGTTAGCTACTATTATCATTGGAACTTTTCTCGCTTCCAAGTTGCCGATTATTGTTATGTTTACCTGAGTATAGGGGTCTTGCGAGGAATCCATGACCACGAGTACTGCATCAACGCTATCTAACCATTTTATAGCCTCGATAACACCTTTCGTTGCCTCTTTGGCTCTTTTCTTGGCATCCTCCTCAGATAACCCATAAGCTTCGAACTTTTTATAATCTACTTCAGTTGCTATACCTGGCATGTCTATGATGTTCATTCTGAGCTCTCCATTATTGGTTTTTATAACCACGTTCTCGATCTTTTGTATATGCCGTGTTTCGTGAGGTATCTCAGATACTTTTCCAATCTCCTTACCAAGCCAGTCTAAGGAAATTCTATTAGCCAAGGTGGTTTTTCCCGCGTTTACCGGGCCATAAAATCCAAGCTGAATGTTCTTTTTCTTTCTGAATAGTCTCAATATCTTTTTATAGAGCTCTGAGATCATTTTACATAACCTCTTTCTAAGGCTTCTTTCTTTTCTCTTATCAAAGCTTTTATGAACTCCGCATTGTCATCTATCCATCTTTCAATGATCTTCCTTACAACCTCACTTCTGTTGTTCCCCCACCTACCTATTAAGTCGTCTATTATCATGAGATAATATCCATCTAAGTACGAGGTGATTTTTTCCTTGGTCATTTTTTCTATATTTCCTCATTAATTCCTTATTAGTTACTAATTAGTCTCCTTATCATACTTAAACTTTTCGAAGGGTGTGAACTACCCTCGCTTACGCAAGGAGCTTCCTGCTTCATCGAGAAGACTTGCCCCGCAACAACCTCATGTGAGGTTATGCGGAGTAGAGGTCCTCTCTCCACGGGCTGACAGGGCCGTCCCAGCCCCCTGCTTTTTATTCTACAAGCCGAGATGTAGTCTCTATACGGGTCATCCGTTGCCAATCCTTTGGAAGTGCCTCTCGGATTTACTTTTACAACTCTCCTACCAGCTCTCTCAGCCTTGTAGGAGAGCAGCTGGATGAACTTACCCCAAGAAGCATCCAATATCTTTTGAGCTAGAGTTCTGCCAGCTTTAACCATGTTTTGAATTTGTAGCTTCTCAACAACTATAACATCGTATATATTGACATAAAAACGAGAAAGCTTGTGCAGAAAATCGTTGCGTTGGTTTACTAATTTCTCATATGCTTTGGCAAGCCTTATCCTTGCTTTCTCCCTATTCTTTGAGCCTTTTTGCTTTCTTGAGAGATTTTTTTGCAGGATTTTTATACTCTTCAGCGT
>CBFDVL010000076.1:0-6616 GCA_965613365.1 uncultured archaeon
GGTATGCCATTTGCTTTTGCGAAGGCTAAGGCTGAGTAGCTATCTACTTCCAGGTCTCCTCTTGCTATGATTAGCTTTGGAGCCCAGGCATACTCTTTTAATACTTCTTCCGAGGTTATTTCGTATACGTCTCCCTCTATTTTTTGCGGTTGTTTTTTGATTATCCCTTGTAGCTCGGAGAAGTAGGGATACTTGTAGGTTTGCTCTGCTATGCTTAGCAGGCTTGCGAGAGCTTGTCTTGGAACTTCTATGAAGGTTTTATATAGTAAGCCCTTTGCCTTGAATACCTTTTGTAGCAAGCTCGAGGTTAGCTCTTGGAATGCCTTTGTGAACACTTCTATTGCTCCACCACCGCCTCCACCTGTGGATACTCCTCCAGGAGACGGCTGATAAACCATTCCAGCCAATCCATAGACACTGAAATGGTCCAAGATTGCGTAAACATATTTTCCTGTCGTGTTTATACCAACGTCATAGACATAAGGACCGTTGCATGAGCTTAGATTAAGTCCCTTTGTTAGCCTGACCCAATTTTTACCGCTTTCATTATACCAGAATATCGATATGTGATTATAGTCTTCTTGGCTTGCAGACAATCCGAGCTTTGATAAGTTGTAGTACATTTTTAAAGTCACGTTTGTGACATTTGTTAAAGTTGAGTTTATGGCAATCACCTTGGCTACGTTTATACTTTGAACGTTTGAAACTCCATATGCTGTGGTTTGATTTAAGTCTGTTAGATTTAAAGCTTCTTCATCTGGAGCAATTGTAGTTTGGATAGTTATGGTTGCATTGACACCAGTTCCTTTATCAACTATTATTTCTAAGTCTTCTGTAGTAATTACTGGAGATTCTGTAACATTCTCTTCTATTGTGGTTGTATTGGTTATCTCTGCTATTACTGAGAATTCCTTAGATTTACCATATTTATTCTCAGCGCTATCTATCGCAACTACTCTCAGCTCGTATTCTCCTACCGGTAAGGTATATCTCCTGAGCTTTGGATTGCTTGCATTTCTTATTTCATAGAGTATGAACTCTGAGGTGTTGTAGTCATTGTAATTTTCACCATAAACTATGGCTTTAAACTTACTTACCCCCGATTCTATCAATGCGGAGTAGTTTGTGTAGTTGTAAGTTAGTCCAACAAGCTCTCCAGTAGTTACATTGAACCAAGCAAGCATTGGTCTCCAGTTCGAGCTTTCATTTGCTTTAAAGTACCCAGGAACATAGAATATATCGGATTTGTTAATATACCAGCTCTTTTTCTGATTTACTCTTACCAATTCTTTTATCTCGTTCTGCTCAAGTTTGTAGTAGTAGGGTTTAAGCATCACGCTGTATCTGTATAAACCTCCCTCGCTGATATTGTCTTTTAACCCATAGAAGTGCGCCTGATTACTGCTTATTATATTATTTTCGTCAATCAGGTAAAACCTTACCTCCTTTGGATTCCAGTCATAGACCTTTGCCTTTGCATTCAATGTTTGACTTTGATTTATGACCGTTGCGTTGGTTGTAAAGCTTTCTATTAGGGGAGAGCTGTCTGTTACTGTCAATAAGAATCTTTCACTTGTTTCATTTCCATTACAATTGCTATCTCTAAGCACGAATTCAAAATAGTAATCCGTTGGCTCAGCTGGTAAGAATACAAGCTCTACGCTGTCAAGCCCATTGTCCAACTTAAATTGCCCTGTAGTTTCCCACGTTTTAGTACCTGTCTTGAAAAGCATAACATTTACCATGCCATTGGGTAGCATTTCATCCATGATGCTTATTTCATTTTTGTCTAATATATCAGTAAGTTTTGACTCATTAAAGATAAGCCAGCAATCCTTCCAATCTCCTGTAGAATTCCTGCAAGAGGCATTCACAAAGTAAATCTCGTATGGATAGTATGCAAAGTCTGTTAAAACCGTTACTTGAGAAGTTTGCGAATCGTTTGCAACATAAGGTATTCTTGAATCCCATGTAAAGTAGAAATCTCCTGTTGCATTGTAGTCTAAGGAGGCTTCCTCTAAGAGCGGCGTTTCGTTGGAAGTAACATTATTAAAGTCATATAGGTTAAACTCTAATCCTGTGAAGTTTGCTACGCTTAAGTTAAAAACAGACCTGCTGTGCAAGTTAATGTCAGATTTATTTTCAGCAGTCCATTGATATGACCAAGGAACTTTACTAATTACTATATCATCTGAGAGAAAATCAGTGTAGGCAGCTTCGACAGGTTTAAGAATGGTGTTTATAGGACAGTTGACTACGTGCTTTCGTTTTATATCCATATACTTATCTACGGTAAACTTGATTGTGTAATAAGTGCCTGGAATGTCCATAGAAGTATCTGGTTCGAGGTCTATTATCTCACTCCAGAAGACTACATGACCCTGCCAATCGCTGTTATTTACCCATGCACTATCATATCCCATAATATCCTCTTCTTCATCAACTATCTCTACTACAGTATATTTGTCAACAAAGACCATCGATATCCATTGTTCAATATTGTTTACTTTTACTAGAAAGATATTATATTGATCTTCAAAGTCTCCCACGCTTATATCATCATTTAACTTCTTTGGTCCTGAGAATGTGGTTGTATCAAAGGAATACACATCTAGTAATGAATTACCCTCATAGAAGTATATTACTCCCCTATTATCACCGGAGGCATTGAAATCATATAATACCTTCCAACTACCATTTATTACTACTGCATTATCGGGATTGACTTCTACGGCGTCTAGGATTTTCTTCGTTATTGCAGAGCCTATCTCGATTTCTCCTGAAGTAAGATCACTTACGCTGTTTATAGCGTAGGTCTTTCCCTTTAGCTTAAAAGCATTGCCTGCTAGATAACCAGAGTTGTTAGCATAGTCATTCTTCCAATGTTTGTCTATTACATAGCCGAACTTGATTGTTCCATCACTACCATCTATAATCCACATTCCGTCATAGATGACATAGTCATCCGCATCCTTTAAGTCACCATCACCGGTAGCATCAAAGAGTAAGCCGTTATTTATATAGACAAAGTCATAAGTATAATCATTTTCATATTGTATGATGTCTAAACCTCTGTAACATTCGCCATTTTGACAATATTTTAATGCGTCGAGCGTACTACCATTATAATCTAACCACACATCATTGGTACAATTGCCATCATCATTCAAGTCTTGCTTGTAGTAGGTTGTTCTAATTGCATCATCGCTGATACTCATCCACACATCTGTTGCCAAGAAATTAGACCCAGGTTTGCATGTACACTTTATCCTTGAACCATCAAAGAATATTGCCGAAGGTGCTCTTTTTATATCTACAAGTCCTTCATTGTAAAACGCAACAGAATGGGGTGAGATATATGTATAATTTTCAACTAAGGTTATTGGACTGTCCAAGAATATTATTTGGTCATCATGCCCTGAGATGTCCGGGAAATCCGGGTCTGCTACTTTTACCAAGGCATAATCAAAGATATCTTCATACCCATTGCTTACTGTTATTTCATCCGCCTTCTTTCCCATTACCAAGTAACAAAGAGTTTCATCATCGCTGAGCCATGCCCATGCTTTGTATTCTTTAAAGGTATCTGAGGTAAAATCGTCTGTTAGGTTTTCTCTATTCTCAAAGCCTATGCTTCCAGTTATGTCTATTGTTTCCAACAAGCTATCTCCTTCATAGAAGTAAAGTTTGGCCGAAACTCCATCGTTGTTATATAAAACTTTACGGTTATCTTCAATGATTACCGCATTATCTACATTTACAGACAAATTAGTCAATACCTTTGTAATCGCTGGCATGATTTTAAACTGCTGAGCCGGAGTATTAAAGTCCGTTATAAGATACTTACCACCACGAACCTTGTAAACCTCGCCAATGTCTATTCTGCTATCTCCATTTCCCCAGCAAGAATAAGTTCTGTTGTTCAATGCGTATGCCATTCTTATAATTCCTTTCTCTGCATCTACAACGTACATTGAATTATAGAGAACATAATCCTCTGCATCTTTTACATCGCCGTCGTTGTTTGAATCATAGTAAACTCCGTCTCCTATAGCTATTAAATTTCCGTTATAAATGCTTATATCCACATCATCTAACTCAAAGCTTTGGATAAGTCCCGTTGAATCATAGACAGAAACAAAGTAGTCATAGTAGTCCACAGAATCATCTTGGTTCAAATCATTGTCAAACCATGTTATTCCGATGTGTTCTCCGGCTAAGTTTAGATACGTTATGTCTACCCTAAAGTTTCTTACTTCGCTTTGGTTTATGTTATTGACATTGTCCTCGGCTACCACATACCATGTGTGCATGCCATCAGACAATCCGTTTACTTGAACGGTTTTCATTGTGTTGTTATTTGCTATTCCGTTCTGGTTCAGGTCGCCATCTATGTAAAGCTCGTAGTCTATGCTATTATCCAAGTTATCTGTTATGGTAAAGGTGAAGTTTATATTTTTTGAGCTTATGTTTGAGTTGTTTGCTGGATTATTAAGGATTATCTCGGGTGGTGTCAGGTCAATCGCAAAGGTTACCGTTTCACTTGAGTTCAAGTTCCCAGCGCTGTCGTTAGCGTAGATTCTGAGAACATGGATTTCTTCTGAGAAAATTATCATAGTTTGATTAACATAATAATCTGTTGAACCTTGCTTTACTAAAGTGTAGTTTGTATTTCCGTCTAACTCTGCTATTACTGTATCAACGTTGTTGTTATCTGTTACAGTAACATTTATTGGTATGTCGGTGCAATTATAAGTGGTATTTGTAGGAGAGTTCACCGTTACACTTGGAGATTCAGAATCTATTGTAATTCTATAATCCTCAACCTCACCATAGTATGCATTCATGCAGGGAGTTGGAGGATCGTCACTAAGATAAACTCTCATGAGAGTATCATGTGATGTATTCTTAGGTATAGTAAAACTTGCTGTAAAATTATGGTTTCCTTTGAAAGTAGCCTCTCCCAAATCTATCTCTTCATTCTCTTCAAACACATAATCTTTATCAAAATCTATCCAAGCTTTCACATATTCTGTAAAAAAATCCTCTGTATGTACTTCAACTTCAATGTTATAAGTCTCTCCGCCTCTTAAAGCAGTAAGGGTTTCGTTTGTGAAGTTGCTATAAGTCGAAGAACCAGAAATCTTCTCTCCATTATTAACTCTTACTCTAACAATCCATTCATAATCTGAGTTTGCAGAGGAAGCAAAACAATATTTTCCATTACCATAAAGCATGGCATAGGAAGCATAATTTTCTATGGCGCATTCTCCATAACCAACTTTAAAATAACCGTTATCGTTTAGATCTCCTGGTGGCCAGTCAGTTCCCCAGCTATTCCTAACAATCCAGTATTTTCCAGAGTCATTGTAGCCTACTATGACTACTGCATGATTTATTCCAGAATCGTCTGTACATCTATAAATATCTCCATCCCAATAACCTCCGCAGTCGCTACCAATTCCCATTGCAACAGATAAAGGTCCATCATTAATAAGCCATTTCTTTATATTTTCTGGGTTATTTACTACATATCCGCTCTCATTTATCTTCCACAGCCTATTCTCCCAATCTTCACATTTATAATCGCAGGGTACATCAGAAGCGTTATAGGGCATGCATTCTTCATCCACTGTTCCGTTTCTCTTTATAAAATCAAGAGCCTTTGAAATATAGCCTCCTTCGCAACTTCCAGCTCCGCTGCAAGATACGAGATATTGCTCAGATAAATCTGGGTCAAAGCTTGCATTATTCGTGAAGATGTTGTATTGGGCTTCGACTGCACCAATAGCTGAAAAAGCCCAACAGCTGCCACATGGTCCTTGATCTTTAACTGGAGTAAGCCAATCCTCTCCATCCTTATTTCTCCAGTCGAAATAGCTTGGAAGCTCGACCTGTTCTTTTAACGAG
Source organism: uncultured archaeon (assembly GCA_965613365.1). Classification (GTDB taxonomy): domain Archaea; phylum Hydrothermarchaeota; class Hydrothermarchaeia; order Hydrothermarchaeales; family CAZSVW01; genus CBFDVL01. The sequence continues at coordinate 5,911 of CBFDVL010000076.1, forward strand.
TAAAACGCCTTTTCTTTATGTTTATACTTATAAGACTTAGATTTAAAGCCCCGTACTTTTAGTTCTAAAAATTCTCCGACCTTTACTTCTCTTTTGTCTGGCAGCATGCACGTGGAATATTCTCTGGAAAAAGGGTCCTTACCATCGTTCTTTATCCTTAATACTCCTCCAAGTTTTGAGCAATAACTGAATTTCTCTCCACATTTTCCCGCATAGAAATCCCATGCCGAACATTTACTTCCATCTGGAAATAGGCAGAAACCCTCTTCCCCTTTTTCTGTTTTTACTTTCACATATTTATAGCCAAGCTTTTCGCAGTATATCGCCGAGGGATTTGGCATCCATTTTTGCTCTTTCATTGCTTTAAAGTTGCAGTCATTATATTCTACTGTAAATGCTTCAGCAGAAAGTATTACCAAAAAAACAAAAAGGGAAATTAAAGCCACAAATTTTCTATAATATTTCTTCATGGACATTTACCTCTAAAGTAATCCCATTCCAAACATTTAACTCCATTAGACAATATACAGATTGCACACTCTGACGAGAATGAACAATTTTTTGTTATCGATATCTTTCCTCCATGTTTTTCACAGAAAGTATATTTTTCGCCACATTTTCCATTAAAGAAGTCCCATGCACTGCATTCTTCTCCATTAGGAAATCTGCATACGCTTCCATTAGGTTTTATAATATACTCATATCC
>CBFDVL010000077.1:0-6593 GCA_965613365.1 uncultured archaeon
AAGACGGCATACGAGATCATGCCTAGTCTCGTGGGCTCGGAGATGTGTATAAGAGACAGGGGCTTAAGCTTCCAGAAGTTTTTGACGTACCTCTTGTAAGTTCTAACCTTCTTGGGCTTGAGCGTGAGGTAGTTGAAGCCTAACTTAACAACCCTCTCCTTGTTTGCTCTGGAGTTTGCTCCGGCGTCGAAGATCAGAAGGCTGCCCTTCTCTAATACTCTGCCAGCGACGCTCAGCAAGTATTTGAAGTGTCTTTTATCCTGAACATTGCCTCTCTGCACGGTTATGGCAGAGGGAACCTCGTTTATACCTGTTGCTATTCCAATAGTAACCTGCTTTCTGTCGGGTCTTCTGTCTCTTGAATAACCCAGTGCAGAAAGCTCCGCCTTCTCTCCCTCGAAGTATGTTGAGGTTATGTCGAAGATTTGTTCGCTTGCTATTAAACCATGCTCCTTTAGAACATTCTGGTACCTCTCTAGCAAGATGGGAAGACACTTACCTATAATTTCAAGCGTTCTGTACAGAGAACGCTCAGAAGGCTCTCTTCTGAACTTTAATATTTCAAAGACCTCTTCCGGGTAGGTTTCCAGAATGCGGTGAACAGAAACGGCATGGGTTAAACGGTTGTAAAGCAAAAGCTTTACCCTTGCTTCGAGGTCCTTCGCTTTATTGCTTATGCGGGAGAAGACTTTGGAGATCAGACCGAAATCTTTTTCTACTTTGTCGATTAAAGTTATACCGCCTAAAGGAATTGTTTTGGCTTTCATGGAGGAGACGTTATGTCTCCTCCACCAAAAATATTAAGGTGGCGAAGTTAAGTTACTAGTAAAAATGAGAAAACCCCACCCCCCGCATTTATAAGTTTTTTATTTCACAAGATAACGTTCCAGTAAATAATCTGTGTAGGTCAAGCTCGCTTATGTTTTCAAATCCCGGAAAAATCCACTCAGAAATATAGTGAACATCTCTACCATTGTTTGCTTTTTCTTTATACATCGAGTTCGGTTCTCCGAGAATTCTCTTTAACAACTTAAGAAAATTCGCCCCATTCTCGTCGGCGTTTACAGAGACTAAAAATACACTCGGAGTCATCGTTGCATAGAATTTTGTACTTTTTTTATACCCCTTGCCAAATTTGACCTTTCCTTTCGCTTGTAAAACCTTTGGCAGAGGTTCTCTTATCTCCGAAGCATTTGGTAGGAGATATTCTCTTGCGATTTTAAGAACCTTAGAAGCAAAATCTTCCATTTTTATAGCTCTTCTCTCAGCTCTTTTGTGGCTTCTACCATTACTTTAAGCTTCTCAAATGCTATTCTCTTTGGTAACAGCTTTAATCCACAGTCAGGATCTACGTAAACTCTTTTTGGTTCAACTATCTCAAAGGCTTTTCTTATACTCTCCTTGACCTCTTCCTTGGTTTCTATTCTTCTTGTATGCACGTCAATACAACCAAAACCTAAATCTTTTGTGAAGTCATACTCCTTGAAAATCTTTAGGTCTGCGAATTTCTTATTAGCGAGCTCAAAGTCGAGCTGGTCAACTTTAAATTCAAGGATCTCGGGATAGATTTTCCTATAGTCGCCATAGCACATGTGCATTCCTATATACGCATTTACTCCATTGGTTACTATCTCGGTAGCATTTTTAGCTATCTCAAGCTCGTCATCATGCGTTGGTATAGCTGGCTCGTCTAATTGAATGTAGTCAGCACCAGCTTTTACCAGATTTTTAAGCTCTATGTTCATTACCTCAGCAAGAGCATATACAGCCTCTTCCTTATTTTTATAATATTCGTTAAAACTCCAGTCGACTATTGTATAAGGCCCTGTAATGGGAACTTTTATTCTTTTGTTCGTGATACTTTTAAGATATTTGAAATCTCCGACTGCAAGCTCATCTTTATATCTAAGCTCATCTACAATGGCTGGCTTTTTATAGTAGTTGTTACCCCATACTCTCACTTCGCCATATATGGTGAAGCCTTCAATATGCTCTGCAAAGTAGGAGGTCATCTCTTCTCTTCTCATTTCCCCATCCCATATTATGTCAACTCCAGCAATTTCATGTTCCTTAACCACAAGCTTAATCGCATCTTTATAGGCTTCTTCCATGATATCATCGCTGAGCTTTCCTTCCCGATATTCCCGAATCATCCTGTTGAGCCACTTTGGCTTTGGATAGCTTCCTACCACCGTTGTTGGAAGTAATAGGTTGCTCATTCTACCACCTTCCCGAGAACTTCAAGTTTTTCATAGGCTTTTATCCATGGCAAAAACTCCAAGCCAGTGTTTGGTGATACATAAACTTCTTTTGGAGAAGCAATATCTAGAATTTCTTTTAACTTTGATTTTACTTCTTCTACATTTTCCATTTTCGTGTTTCTCCCATCGAGTATACCGATTTGCAGAGCTTTGTCTATACCATATTCTTTAAGCAGACTTAGATTCTTTTCATAACCTTCAACGAAGTCTAAGCCCAGAACATCAATCTTAAAGTCAAGAACCTCCGGGAAAATCTTCTCCGCAGACTCAAAGTAGGTTACAAGGAAGAATTTCGCATCTACGTTACTTGTTATAATTTCAACAGCTTGCTTGACCATTTCAAGCTCTTCTTTGCTTGCATAGAGCAGAGAAGGCTCGCTTAGCTGGATATATTTTGTTTTTTTAGCAAGTTCTTTAGCTTCTTCGTGCATAACCTTAGCCAAGTCGAAAATGAATTCTTCTTCGTTCTTGTAAAACTTATTTATTGATAGTTTTGCAAGCGTGAAGCACGAAAGCACAGCTTTAATATTCTTCTCCTTTTCTATTTCCCTTGCGATGGAAAATTCCTCCAAGATTATTGGCTTGCTTCTACTAACTTTTTCTTTTACAATAGGCATGCGATAGTAAACATTGTTATCAAAATATCTTGTCAAGCCATCCATTTCAAAGCCAGGGATTTTCGTAGCTAAATAAGCAAGAAAATCTTGCCATATCAGCTGACCATCGGTTAAAAGCTCTATCTTTGCTTTATTTTGATTTTCTATAACCTCAGCAACAGCCTTCTTATAAACCTCTTTGTCTACCTCGGCCTCTTCTCCCTCTTTTTGCAGGCCTTCAACTTTCCTGAGATATTCTCTAAACCATCTTGGTCTCGGATAAGAACCTATGGTTGTGGTAATCAGCTTCATATTCTTTTCTCTTTCGAGAAAAGAGTATATATGTTTATCTATATCTTCTCCTCCCCCCCCTCCGCCGTCCTTACTCTTACATCAGGAATTATATTCTTTGCTTTTATCTCCTTTGCTATCTCTATGAGATAGTTTCTACCTGGAGAAGCTAAGTTTGAGAAGGCTTTGTCGAGGGTTCCCTTTTCGCCTCTGAATTGTTGGAGAATGTAGAGTTTAACTCCATAGCTTTTCAGCACCTCTGCTATAGCTATGATATCATCTTTTTCATAAATTAAGCTTGGAACTATTGTTGTTCTCGCTTCAAATTCAACTCCGCTATCTCTTATAATTTCCAAGCTCTTTTTGACTCTGCCCACGCAGTCACTTACTCCCGCGATTTGAGAGTATCTTTCATCATCAAACACGGTTTTTATATCCATGGAGATGTAATCCACATGGTTAAGAAGCTTTTTTATTCTCTCTGGATAGTAGCCGTTGGTATCAAGCTTTACGAGTAGATTATTATTTTTTAGCATTTTACAAAGTTTTATTAAGCCATCTATTTGTAAGGTTGGCTCACCCCCAGTAATGCATACTCCAGAGATTATGGGGTAATTTTGCATTATATTCTCTACGATGCTCTCTTCGCTTAGCTTTATGCAGTTTTTTCCGTTGAGAAGCTCGTAGTTATGGCAAAAGGGGCAAGAGAAATTACAACCGCAGAGATATAAAACTGATACTACTTCTCCTGGGTAGTCTATCGTTGAAATCTCTGTAATTCCTCCAATTCTAAGCATTTTGTCCACCGCTTATGTTTAGCATCTTCTCGATCTCTTTAATCAAAGCTTCTCTATCTGGAACATCGCCTCTTGAGATTATCTTATTGCCAACTACAACAGAAGGGGTAGATGCTACCCCAAGCTGAAGAGCGTCTATGAAATACTGCTGGAGGTTGAGCTCCTCCACCTTTACCTTACCTTTAAATTTTTCCGCAACCTCCTTAGCAACTTCTTTTGCCGCTGGACAATTTGGGCAAGAAGGCAAGGTGAAGACTTTTATGGTTATCATCTTGGCAACCTCCTATAATTTTATTCTATATCTATCTTTCAGCTCTTGTTGCTTGCCCTCGTTCCATCCGCTTACCCTTTGATAATAACCAGTGATTCTTGAATACTGCTCGACATCTGTAGATCCACAAGCCAAGCATTTACTATGCAAGCCACCTATGGTTTTTCCGCAAGTATTACAATGCGTCATGTCTTTGGTATAAGCCCAGTATCCTACTAAGGTATGCATCGCTATTTTCTTGGTCATCTCCCACAGAGCTTCTGGACTTGGATGACTCTCGCCAATCCATACATGCGCCATCATGCCACCATTACAAAGCGGGTGAAAAGCTCCTTCTATCTGCAATCTCCTGAACAATGGCACATGTGCACTAACTCTAACATGCGAAGAGTTAGTGTAGTATATCGCTCCATTATTTTTATCTCCCTGAACTATAGCCTTGTCTCCAAAGTCTCTATAGTCAAGCTTCGCAAGCCTATAAGCTGTTGATTCAGCGGGAGTTTGAGTAATCACCCATTTTAGCCCAGTCTCTATACTCCACTCCATGGTCTTGTCCTGCATGTACTTTATAACCTGTAAACCAAACCTCCATGCATCATCACTTTCGTGAAGCTCTTCACCTACATGAGCTTTAAGCATTTCATTTACTCCGATAAAACCAATGGAATGCACCACCCTATCCAAGCGATAGTAATACTCTCCCTCAACGTCTTGAGTTAAGAATGGCAGTAAGCCTTGCTCCATTCTTTTCTTTATTATCTCGCGCTTGATCATTATAACTTCTCTCGCGAGCTTCATTCTCTCCTCGAGAATTTCAAAGAGCTTATCATCATCGCCATTAGCTTCGTAGGCAATTCTTGGCAGATTTAATGTAACAACTTGCAAACTACCGGTCCTCATTGTTCCGCGCTTTAGGTCTTCGAAATCATCGCTATCTGGCGCAAGCACAAGTCTGCAACACTGAGCAAAAACATTGTCTGGTAGATAACCAGTATGTAGGTTGAGGAAGTAAGGACTACCGTATTTAGCTACTGCCTTGTGAACAAGGACCATGAAATCATCGTAGCCGTCTTTTTTCAAATCCTCCTTCCTAAGCTTGTAATTAGGCTTAGGGAAGAAGAAAGGTTTACCAACGTAATCCCCTTCTATGTAAACTTCTGTTAAAGCTCTTGCAAATTCTCTTGCCTCTTCCTCAAAATCGCCATAGGTTATAGTATCTTTTTGCTTACCCCCGGGCAATATCGCTGGTAAGTCAGCAACTACGCTTGGTACTCCATACTCTATGTCTATGTCACTAAAGACCGTTTGACCTCCTCTTGCAACATACATCTGCGACATCTCATAAACGAACATTTGAGCAAGTTGCTTCATCTCTTTGTAGCTCTTACCTTGCATATAAGGTGCAAGCCAAACATTGAAGAAATCTAAGCCTTGACCGCCCGCGAAGTTTGTTTGTGCGGCAGCCAAAGCTTTTGCTGCATGCAATATTGCTACCTCGGCATTCTTGGCAGGACCCGCTACCGCCGTATTTTCCCCAGTACCATCAACCTTCAAGCCATTTTTCAAAAACCATCTTAAATCGTGCTGGAAGCAGTATGGTCGAGTAACGAAGTATTCCAAATCATGGATATGAATCTCGCCGCGCATGTGTGCATCTGCTAAATGAAGAGGGATAGCCCTTAGTAAAGCATATTCTTTAAACACTTGGTCAGCCATGAGCTTATGAATCGTCTCTGGATTATACTGAAGGTTGGCATTTTCTCTTGAGCCACTTTCAATTAGTTGGGTAGCGTCGTAGACGGGCATACCTAACCTTGTGTAGCTTGCTCTTGCCTCTTCCAAGCCGTGCTCCAAAAGCTTAACATTAACGATTTCTCTAATCAAAGGTGCAGAAATAAAATCAAGCCTTAGCTTTCTTAGCTCCTTTTCTACTTCCCTCGCTATATCCTCTGCAAGCATTTTCGGAAGCTTTGTCTCTTTTATCAGAGAATCAACGATTTTCTTTCTCTTGAAAGGCTCTATCGTGTTACGAGAAGTTCTCACATGCATGTTATGAAATCTTCTATATCTCTCAGCAGCTTCGGGATTTTTCTTATAAAGCACCTTTAAAGTTGTTTCTTGAAGCTCTTTAGTTGAGATACCATCATAAACCTGCTTGGCAACCTCAAAAGCAACTTCCGCAGCCGTCCAGAACTCTATCCCGGCTTCTACACATTCCGTGGTAATTATATTTGGATCAAAGTTTTCCACATCACCTGAGGACTTAACAACCCTTATTCTCGCAACCACTTAGTAACCTCCCTTAAAATTTATTAATATCTGTCTCTTATACGCATCTGACGCTGCCGACGAAGGCTTAGGTGTAGATCTCGGTGGT
>CBFDVL010000078.1:0-6571 GCA_965613365.1 uncultured archaeon
ACTGGGGATGGTTGTTTCAATGGGAATTAGGAGAAAAGAGGAGCTACACAGGCTTGTTTACATGTAGGTTTTGGGAGCACCTTATAATATTAACTTATAATATTAATATTTACGTAAAGTGCCCGTATTGATGAGAAACTCTACGACTTCAACTTCTCCAACATTTCCTCAATATACGCTGTGCCCTTTTTTAAAAGCTCTTCACCCTCAGGAGTTATCATATAATACCTTTTCTTCTCCACACTTTTTGACTTTACATATCCTTCTTTCTCAAGCCTATATAACACAACATAGGAGGTTATTAAAGCGGGCTTAAATCCAAATTTCCTTTCAAGCTCCTTTCTTATCTCGTAGGCATACATCTCTCTTTCTTTAAGCAAGTTCAAAAGGTAAATCCATAAAATTTCCTTTGTTATTTTTCTTTTAAGTCTCGCAAGAGGCATGTAAATATTTTACAATTATAAAATATATTTAAAACTTTTCAAAAAAAAAGAAGAACTAATTTAGAGAATAGTAGTTTGTTCCGTTTTTCTTCTCTTTTTTAAGATATTTGTGGAGCATGTTGTAGTATATGAACATCCTCAGATGGGCATGTTTTACTTTATAGCCTTTCTTTCTGAGCCTCTCTACTATATCCTTGCCTCTAAGCCTCTCCCCTTCCTCGAAAACGCTTAAGATTACATTAACCTTATCTGAAGCATTTTCAAACCTTTTCATCTTCATATTTGCCCACCTTTACCTAAACCACAATCAATCTTTTAATTTCGTTTAATCTGCTTCCAAATTTCCTCTTACTTGCTCCGTTCTCTATGGTTTCGGTTATTATCTCCTCGACGTATCGTATCTTTTTAAACCCGTCTTCTACGGTAGCTACTATTCCAAGATGAACCTTGGCTAAGATTAGATCACCAACTTTCCTTGATTCACCCACCTTGGAGAATTTTCTTTCTATCCTCCTTGCCATCTCTGCCTGCTTGCATTTGCTTAGTAGGTAGAGATGGTCGTCTTTTATGCCGTATATTACAACGTTTTTTGCTTTTTCTCTCTTCATGAGATAGTCCACAAGCTTTGGCATCATCTCAATCTCTTCTCTATTCAGAAACTCCCCATTGATTACTATGGTTTCTCCAATTCTCTCGATCATATCAAAGCTCCCTCAGGTCGAGAGTATGCTTAATGACGAGAAAACCAATACCATCGATAGAAAGTAAAAGATAGTTTTCGATAACCTCTGGGTCATCTCCCGGTGAAAAAAGTGTATAGCTTGTGGCTTTAGGTTTTGAGCTTAACATTGCTCTACTCTTGCTTGCACATCCTACAACGCTCATTTCTCTCTCCTTATATTATGTAGTCTATTCCGAGGTTAGCCATGATCCCTCCCGCTTTTTTTTCCTCTCTCTGCGAATAAAGTCTTGAAGGTGTTTTTGGCTTATAATATCTTGGTGCAACAACACGCTTTGGAACTTCGATCTCTGAAGTTGGACCGAGTATATCTGGAGATTTAACGCCGGTCATTATCACCATAACCTGAACCTTTCCTTCGTATTCTGGGTCTATTCTTGCTCCCCATATCACATTTGCATCCTCTCTAAGATAACTTGTGGCTATCTCTCCTATCTTATTAGCCTCTGCCAGAGTTAAGTCGGGTCCGCCTGTTATATGCACCAAAGCACCTACTGCTCCACGGTAGTCGACCTCAAGCAAGGGGTTCTCAAGGGCGTGAAGCACCGCTTCTTCTGCCCTATTCCTCGTGTCACTTTCTCCCAGACCTATCATGGCAATGCCCTTTCCAGTGCCTCCTCTCATTACAGCCCTCACATCGGCAAAATCCAAGTTAATCAAACTTGGCAGAGTTATTGTTTCTGTTATACCCTTCACCATTCTTGCGAGTACTTCGTCTGCTACTCTAAAGGCTTGGTCCATTGGTAGGTCTGGAACGTAAGAGAGAAGTTTGTTGTTATCTACAACCACAACGCTATCGCAGTTTTTCCTAAGCTTTGCCAAAGCCTCTCTCGCTTTCTCTATTCTTGCCCTCTCTATTTTGAATGGCATTGTAACCGCTCCTACAACTACAGCCCCAACATCTTGAGCTACCTCTGCGATTACTGGCAAACTACCAGTGCCGGTGCCTCCTCCAAGTCCCGCGGTTAGGAAAATGAGGTCTGTTCCCTCCATAAGCTCCTTCAAAGCAGGCTTTGCTTCTATTGCTGATTGCTCACCAATTTCTGGATAACCTCCAGCTCCCAATCCTTTGGTTAACTCATATCCTATGAGGATTTTTTTATGTGCTCTAATCGCGCTGAGATGTTGCTTGTCGGTATTTATTGCTATTAATTCGGCTCCGCTAATACCTATCTGGCTTAGTCTGTTTATGGTATTGTTTCCAGCTCCACCAGAACCTATTACCAGAATTCTGGCTTCTCCAAAACCTTCCTTTATATCCGGATTATATTTCTCCAAAACTTTGGAGTTTTCCACCGCCTTCTTAAATAGAGTTTCCATTTTTTACCTCCTCCAGTGAATATGTGAATAATTGTGAATAGTTATCATATATAAACTTTTCGTTTCTATCGTTGAAAGTTAATTTTTTTATAATAAGAATAGTGAACAAAATTTATTTATCGAAACAAAGTTAAAAATCTTTCTATAAAATCATGAAAAGATTTATATATGCACTTGCCAAATGAATAGTGAATAATATGGAAGAGTATATTTCACTTAAAATAGAGTTAAGAGGAAGAAGGGAAAACTCTATATTAGACCTTGAAGGTCTTGAATATACTGAGGCAGAAAACAGGATTTTCGGGTTTATAAACATGGTATTCAGAGGAGAAAGATTTGTGAATCTGAGAATAGAAGGCGATGACGGAAAAGCCAAAATTATAAGAGAATTTGAGAGGATTAACTATGCGGAGGCGAGGGAGAGAATTATAGAGTTTCTCAAGTTCATATATAAGGTTGAAGAATCTCTGCCTGAAGTAGAGGAATCCTGGCTTACTCAGTATGACATAGAAAATCTCTCCCAGAAGGATAAGCTCCTTTTGCTTCTGAAACACAACCATCCAAACGAGTGGGTTAGGTCTCAGCACCTAAAAGAAGAGTATGAGATAATATATGGGGAGAAGATAAACTTAAGCTCGGTTTCTACATATCTCGCGAGATTTTATGAAAGCGGCTTGGCAGATAGGCGTGGGTCAAGAGCTCAAAGAGAGTACAAATATAGAGCTTCAACACCTATGGCTGAGTTATAATTTCAATAATCTCCCAGGGTTTTTCTATTATCTTTATTCCCATTTCTTTTATTTTTTCTAAATTTTCCAAATCTATTTTTCTCGGAGTTATTTTGACTTTCTCTCTTTTTATAGCACCGTATTCACAAGCTTCTTCACAAATGCCACAAGAGATGCATTTCTTTAATTCTATGCTGTAATTTTTTATAGCATTTCTTGGACATGCTTTCTCTGCAGCGCATGGCTCGCATTTAACGCAAATCTCTTTATTTATCGAGTAAGGAAGCTCTATGGTCTTTTCTTTAATATCGGTTGGGCATATGGCAATAGGAACTTTAACTTTCATGGCATGAGCTACCGCGTTTGTTACGAGAGTGTCCGCTATACCATTAGCTACCTTCGCGATAGTATTGGTGGTGGCTGGAGAAACTATAAGCAAGTCATACCTGCGTAGGTAAAATCTTCCAACGGGTGGAGCGCTTTGTCCCTCTTTGCTCTGATAGAACACCTCCCTAAGATAATCTCCCGTGCATATTTCCTTTAACTTTTTTTCAAGACCATATATTCTCAGAACTTCTTCTCCACCCAAGCTTAGAAAGGCTGTTATTCTATGTCCCTCGGAAATCTCCCTCATAACCTTTATACTTTCTTCTAAGTATTCTCCAGCGCCCGTGATTCCCCATGCTATGTTCAAAGATGTTCCTCCAGAAACTTTTTAATTTCTTTGTATTCCTCGATTTTAAGACATTTTTTCATTATAGCAAGGTGGTTCTCTATATTTTCTTTTCTCCCTCGGCTTAGGTCTATCGCAAGCTCTACTGCCGCGTTTAAACCGCGGTTTATTGGATAGGGAAATTCCTCAAGAATTTCCCTTTTTGTTATTTTTAAAACGAAAATTCCCTTATTATTATACTCTCTATGCTTTATTAGCTCGGTAATCAGGTATGCATGGGCATCCTTTAAAATCGGCAAGTTATTATAGTATGTTGTTTCCCCTTCAAGGATTTTTTCCTTATCTTTTTCGTCCAAGATTGCATATTTTATAAAAAGGCAAGGGTTATAGACAATGTTCACACAGCATGTTTTGGTTTCTATTAAATTTTCGTATGTTTTATTTTCTTTGTAAATCTTCATTACCAATTTGTCGTTATTTAGAAAATATACTCCAATTGGAGCTGCGTTTGGCTTTTTTTCTTTATTTATAGTGGTGACTATGGTCTCATAGACCCTGCTCTTCTTCCTCTTCCACATCGTATGACTCTTCTATCTCCTTATATCTTTCTTCTATCTCTCTAATTTTTTCCATGTCTTCCTCCACTATTTCTCCATGCTTCTCCTCGTATTCTCTAACCTTATCGGAGAGCCATCTTGCAAGCTCTTTAGCTGCATATGGCGTGAGAACCACGGTAACCGGGACAAAGACCGTTGTCTTTCCCTCTTCATCTGTCTCCACATGGGTATAAAAGTTTATTTTGAATTCTCCCGGAGAATACCCCCCCACAGTACCAGAGGCATAGATTTCTCTGTAACCCTTCAAAAAGTTTATTGAAATCATAAATTTTTTAAATGCACAATTAAATTAATAACCCTTTTGGTGCTTTATTTATTAAGAGGTGAAAAAATGAAGATTAAAGAAATAATGACAAAGAATGTAATATTTTTCTCTCCAGAGGAATCTATTTATGAAGTTGCCAAGAAGCTTAGAGAAAATAAAATAAGTGGAGCACCAGTTTTGAGAGATGGTTGCATAGTAGGGATTATAAGTGAAGCCGATATAATGAGATTTGTTGAAAGGGAGGAGATCTACCTAAGCACCATTCTGCCGAGTCCTTTTGATGTCTTAGAATTGCCAATAAGAATGAAGCTAAACTTAGAAAAAATTATGAAGAAAATTCAAAAGGCGGGAGAAGCAAAGGTCAAGAATGTGATGACAGAAAAAGTAATTACCATAAATCAAGACGAAGATGTTTCAAAGGCTGCAAAAATTATGAGAGAAAAGAAAATAAACAGGCTACCCGTTGTTGACGAAGAAGGAAAACTTGTTGGGATAGTAACGAGGGCAGATCTACTTAAAGCATTATGAAGGTGATAAGCATGACTCTTAAACCGCCCTTTGACCTCAAGAGTATTAAGCCTGGGACGTTTGCGTATTTCACAAGAAGAAAGCTAGAAAATAAGGAGGGAGAAGAAACGGGAGAAATTTTGCTCTGGAAGAAGGTAGATGAGGAGGAATCTCGGTATATAATGATATGTCCCCATTGTAAAGAAAAACAAGAAGGAAGCGTGGTATTGAAAAAACGCCCCTATCGCGTGAGATGCAAGTTTTGTAATCGCAGTATAACTTTGCCAAGGCTTTTGAATGAAGCTAAGAAAAAGAGGAAAGGATAATGCGTTTTATTTTATTGCTGTGCATAGCTTTGGTATTAGCGGCATGTATTTCTACGAATAAAGAAAAACCCATTAATGAGCTTGTGGTGCAGAATGGAGACTATATCTCCGTAGACTACATCGCAAAGCTTGAGAATGGCGAAGTTTTCGATACCACGATAAAAGAAATAGAAGAAAATGCAAGCATACCAAAAGTTGAATGGTATAATAGAACAAACTATGGCCCGCTAAACTTCACAATAGGGTTTAAAAGGTATATATTTGAGGATTATCTGCTTGGCATGAAGATAGGGGAGAAAAAAACCATAGTTATTCCTCCAGAAAAAGCCTATGGAAATAGAAGTAAAGAGTTAGTGGTGGTAACTCCAAGGTTTACTATATTTCCAAAGGTCATGGAATTTCCCATTTACGAGTTCATTCGCGGAACTAAAACCGTGCCAGAAGTAAACAAAACGGTTGAGCTGAAATACTGGAAAGTAAAGGTATTAAGAATAGATGAAGAAAATGAAAGTGTTGTAGTCGAGCATCTCGTTGAGAATAACTCGATAATTCCTATACCTCTTGGAAGCCTTAAAATAAGATTAAATAACAGTTACGTTATCGCAGAGCTTGAACCTATAGTAAACAGAACCATAAAAATAAATAATGGATTTGCCAAGGTTATAGACGTTAACGAAACCCATATAACCATAGATTATAACCATCCCCTCGCTGGAAAAAAATTAATATATGAAATAATAATTAGAGACATAAAGCGGGGGTGGCCGAGCGGCTAAGGCGCGGGACTCAAGATCCCGTGGGCATAGGCCCGTCCGGGGTTCAAATCCCTGCCCCCGCATTGTATATAAATTTTTCGGTTGGATCCTTTTTTGGTAGAATAAAAAATTTTTATCGATTTTTCCCGTTGAGTTGTCGCTCCCTATGTAAAATATCATAACGATACATTCCTACAC
>CBFDVL010000079.1:0-6299 GCA_965613365.1 uncultured archaeon
CCTTGGATAGATTGCACAGGTATACGAAGAAATCTGTTAAAAAGTTCGTTGGACTGAATGTCCTTTTACTGGGGATGATCGTTTCAATGGGGATTAGGAGAAAAGAGGAGCTACACAGGCTTGTTTACATGTAAGTTTTGGGAGGACCTTATTACATTCCACATTCCACATAAAGCCTTGATGTACCTCATCTGTATTCCAGTCTATTTCTCCTTTAAAGAAGGACTGCCTTCTCCTGTAGTTTATTTCATTCCACAGCTTGGAGCAGTTGTCTGCCAACTCGAAAAGTTTTCTCTCCTGCTCCTTTGTTGGTTTTAGTTTGAAAATGTTGGTTCTCCTCATCTCCCCTTCTGCTCATCAATATATTTCTTTACAACTTCGAGAGTTACAGTGCCAACAGATGATATAAACTTTGAATGCTTCCATAAAGTTGGAAGCCTGCTTCTTAGTTCTGGAAACTCTTTTCTGAGAACTCGGGATGTATGACCTTTGATCTTATTGACGACCCTGAAAACACCTATCTTTGGATTTACATCCAACAGCAGGTGAACATGATCTGGCAAAATCTCCATATCAAGTACTTCATATCCGTACTCTTCTTGTTTCTCCAGAATTAGCTCTCTAAGTCTTCTTGCTACCCCTCCTTTAAGTACAGCCCTCCTATACTTCGGACAGAATATAACGTGATATTGACAACTGTACACCAAGTGATTGTCCGATTTATATTGTTTAGTAGGAGTTTCTATTCTCATCGAAAAAGTATATGACATAGCCATGTAATTCTTTCGGTATTCTTATGCAATTCATCTCAACCCTGAAGGGTTGAGCTTTCTTGCTTCCTTGTAAGAGAAAGATGTTCCGAAATTCCTTGGAAATGAATGATTGGACTAAGAAACATTGCAATCCACGAATATTTTGGAATTGACCTGAGTATAATATGGGAAATCATTACTAAAAACATACCTGAAACAAGACCAATAATTGAAAAACTTCTAAAAAATATGCCCTAAAACTATTTATACTTCTACAACTCCAGTTGAATAAAATGCAACCTCGCGTTATAGCTTGGGAACTTACGAATGCTTGTAACTTAGCTTGTGTACATTGTAGAGCAGAGGCTCAGCTTAAGCCAAGTAAGGAAGAGCTAAGCTTTGAAGAAGCCAAAGCTCTAATAGACAACATAGCGAGCTTTTCCTCGCCAATATTAATTTTAACAGGAGGAGAGCCTCTCTTAAGGAAAGATGTGTATGATATTGCTGAGTATGGCACAAAAAAAGGTTTAAAAGTTGTTTTAGCAACGAATGGAACTTTAGTAACACAAAAAATAGCTGAAAAACTTAAAAAATCTGGCATAAAAAGATTCACTGTAAGCATAGACGGAGCAACAAAGGAAACGCACGACAAATTTAGAGGAGTCGAGGGAGCCTTTGAAAGAGCTTTACGTGGCATAGAAATACTTAAAAACGCTGGCATAAGCTCGCAGATAGGCACAACGGTTACTAAAAGGAATGTTGATGAGCTTGAAGATATGCTGAAGCTTGTACTCAAGCTCGAAGTAGATGCTTGGCATGTTTTTCTGCTTGTACCAACTGGAAGAGGTGAAATGATAAGAGATGAAGTTCTTAACGCAAAAGAATATGAAAAAATCTTAAACTGGCTCTATGAAGTTCAGAAAAATTATGACCTAGAAATCAAACCCACCTGTGCTCCTCATTTCTACAGAATTTACTATCATAAGAGTAAAGAACCTCTGCCCAAGCATAGACTAGGTTGCTTAGGTGGAATAGCCTTCTGTTTCATCTCCTATAAAGGAGATGTTCAACCATGTGGTTACCTTCCATTAAAAGCGGGAAATGTAAGAGAAAAGAGTTTTAAAGAAATCTGGACGAACTCAAAACTCTTCTTAGATTTGAGAGACTTCACAAAACTGAAAGGAAAATGTGGGAGATGTAGGTTCAAGGTAATCTGCGGTGGTTGCAGGGCAAGAGCTTATGCCGAGTATGGGGATTATTTCGAGGAAGAGCCTTATTGCATTTATGGTGCAGAGAATCGGTTTTAGCATTTAGCATTTAAAATTTTTGTAACTGTACAGGGAACATCGTTTATTCCCAAAGCTACTCCAATCGTGACCTGCTTTTTCTCAGGTTTTCTGTCTCTTGAGTAGCCCAGGGCAGAAAGCTCGGCCTTCTCTCCCTCGAAATAAGTTGAGGTTATATTATGTCGAGGATTGTTCCGCTTGCTATTAAACCATGCTCCTTTAAAACCCGCTGGTAGCGCTCAAGCGGTACTGGCAGGCACTTGCCCATGATCTCAAGCGTTCTGTACAAAGAGCGCTCTGATGGCTTCCTTCTAAACCCCAAGATTTGGAAGACCTCTTCGGGTAGGTTTCCAGAATGCGGTGGACAGAGACAGCATGGGTTAAAGTTATACCGCCTAAAGGAAGTGTTTTGGCTTTCATGGAGGAGACGTTATGTCTCCTCCACCAAAAATATTAAGGTGGCGAAGTTAAGTATTTAAATTTATATATTCAAAGACATACCTCCTAATAATGCTCCCGATAATCCTTGATGTAAGAGATAAAAAAATTCTGATTTTTGGAGGTGGAGAAGTAAGTGAAAGAAGAGCAAGAAAATTTCTTGACGCTAAAGCAAAGGTTACAATAATAAGCAAAGATTTTACTCCGCAACTTAAAAAAATGAACGTTAATATAATAGAGAAGGAGGTTAAAAAAAGTGAAATACCAAAGCTTATTAAAAATTACGATATAATCCTAGCCTGCACCTCCGATGAAGAGTTGAATAACTCAATTGAAGAAGAAGCACGAAAGCAAGGAAAGCTTGTTAACAGAGCTGATAAAATCTCTGATTTTATCATACCTGCAAGCTTTGAAGTCGAAGGCGTGGTAATAGCGGTCTCAACCTTGGGAAAGTCTCCAGCTTTAGCAAAGCTGATAAAAAGGAGAATTGCTAAGCTAATAACTAAAGAGGATGTGAAAATGCTTAAGCTTCAGGAATTTGCAAGAGAGCTTCTTAAAAATAAAATACCGGAGCAAAGAAAAAGAAAGGAAATTGTGAAGTCGTTGCTTAGCGATTATGACATTGCAAATAAAGATATTGAAGAAGCAAAGAAAATTATCAGGAGGAAGATAGAATGTTTCCGAGAATAAGGTTGAGAAGGTTGAGAAGAACTCCTTTAATAAGAGATATGGTTAGGGAAACTACGCTTACGAAAAAAGACTTGATTTACCCGATGTTCATCATTGAAGGCAAAACCCAAGCGATAGCGAGCATGCCAGGTATTTTTAGGCTGAGCATCAACGACGCTATAGAAGAAGTTAAAGAAATAGTTGAGCTTGGCATACCCGCGATAATCCTATTTGGGATTCCAAAGAAAAAAGACAAGCTTGCAACGCAAGCTTATGCTAAAGAAGGAATAATCCAGAGAGCGGTTAGAGCTATTAAAGATGAGGTAGGCGATAACTTAGTTGTAATTACCGACGTTTGCCTATGTGAATACATGGACCATGGGCATTGCGGAATAGTTAAGGGTAATGAAATCTTAAATGACCCAACCTTGGAGCTGCTTGCTAAAACCGCGGTAAGCCATGCGGAAGCTGGTGCCGATATAGTTGCGCCAAGCGACATGATGGACGGAAGAGTTAAAGCAATAAGGGAAGCATTGGATGAGGAAGGCTTTGAAAACGTCGCGATAATGAGCTACTCAGCGAAGTATGCTTCCTCGTTCTACTCTCCCTTTAGAGAAGCTGCAGATTCTGCTCCAGCTTTTGGTGATAGGAAGAGCTACCAGATGGATATAGGCAATGCAGAGGAAGCTCTGAGGGAAGTTGCCTTGGACATAGAAGAAGGTGCAGATATAGTAATGGTGAAGCCGGCTTTGGCTTACCTTGATGTGATATATAGGATTAAGAAAACCTTTGGCATGCCCACCGCTGCTTATAACGTAAGCGGCGAATATGCCATGATCAAGGCTGCTGCCGAGAGAAATCTGATAGACGAAAAAGCCATAGTTTACGAGACCTTGCTGAGCATCAAACGTGCTGGTGCAGACCTAATTTTAACCTACTTTGCAAAAGAGGTAGCGGGGTGGATTTGAAAAAGCTCTTTTAAAAGTCCTTTGCCTTAGTTAAAAATTTAAAATATTCTGATGATTGAAGAATTAAAAAAATTTTTCGAAAGATACGACGAAGTTAAATTGGCATATCTATTTGGCTCGTATGCTAAAGGAGAAACGAACAAGCTAAGTGATATAGATATAGCTGTGTATCTTGACGAAAGACTTGGTAAGAAGGATAAATTTCGTCTTCAGCTTAAACTTATATCTGAATTATCCTCTCTTTTAAAAACCGATAAGATAGACCTGACAATAATGAATGAAGCTCCCCTACTATTAAAATACAATATAATAAAAGATGGGACTATACTGAAATCTGAAGAAAAATTGAGAGTTAAAATAGAATCAGAGGTCATGACAAAATACTTGGATAGAAAATACTATGATGATAGGCATGTAAGAGAAAAAATAAAGAGAATTGCAAGGTATGGATTAGCATGAAGAGAGAAATATTGTCAAAAATAGATATGCTAAAGAAATATGTGGATTTATTAAAAAACTACAAATATGCAAGTGTTAAAGACCTTGAAAAAGACCCTACTTTAAGAGGGGCTGTAGAGAGATATCTGCAAGTGGCAATAGAGTGTTGTTTGGATATTGGGGAAATGATTATCTCAGTTAAAGGATTCAAAAAACCAGAAAGTTATAGAGAGGTTATAGAAATCCTTGGTAAAGAGGGCGTTCTTCCCAAAGAATTTGCAAATAAATTTGCACCTGCAGCAAGCTTTAGAAATATTCTCGTGCATGCTTATGCTGAAGTGGATGTAGAGAAACTCTACGAATTTCTACAGGAAAATGTTGAGGATTTTGAGATATTTGCTAAATATATAGCTGAATATCTGGAGAATATTTAACCCGCTTTGCAAAAGAGGTAGCGAGGGGGATTTAAATGTCATACCACATCTATGAAAACTGGGTAGCAGAAAAGAAGGCTATACTTCATAAAGGAGAACGTAGCTTCTGTAGAGAAGGCAAGGGAATACATAACAACGTACATGGAGAAAAGAATGGCAAGTGGCATGGGCCTTTTGATACCTATGAAAATGCAAAAAATTTCGCTCAATCCCTCAAAAATAGAACTGTAAGAGATTGTAGCTTTTGTAAGCCTTGGAAGGACTGAAAGTATATGAGATTAATCTAGATTTTTATAAATCCTCCCTCTAACATCTATTTTAGCTATAACTATTATTTCTTTATCTTTGAAAACTTCAAATAGAATACGATATTTTCCAACCCTCAACCTATAGCAAGATTTTCTTCCTTGGATTTTAACAATATCCTTAACCCTTGGAAATTCGGATAATAATCTCAATTTCTCTTCAATTCTTATTCTATCTTTTTCTGGTAGTTTCTCTAACTGTTTATCAGCTTTTGGATGTATAAAAACTTCATACAATTCTCCTAAGCTTATATAACTCACCCTTTTCTACCATTTCTTTTATCTCATCTAAAAGTTCTTCCTCATCCTTAGTTAGGAAAGAATCTTCTAAAAATTCGGCTATTTTATCAAGTTTTTTTTCTATTCTTTCTATGGCTTCCATGCTTTAATCTTAATTCTTCAAATATTTAATTTTAACCTACTTTGCAAAAGAGGTAGCGGGTGGAGTTAGAAGTCGATCTTAGACCCCGCTCCAATCACGTTAAGCTTTTCTTTGAGCACAGAAGCCAAGATTTGCTCTGCTTTCCATCCAGTACAATGAGTTGGAGCAACAAACTCAACTTTTTTCTTTAGCCACTCCGCTATCTCTCTTACCTCATTATCTTTTAATGCGATTAGGTGCGTACCCCCTAGGACAAATTTCACTTCATCCCCCACTACTTCCTCCGCATACTCTATTGTATTTATCAGCCCTGAGTGGCAGCATCCAAGCAGTAAAGCTATGCCTTCCTTAGTTTTTATAGCAAGGCTCTGGTCGTCTATAATCTTATCATCTTGTCTCTTACCATCTCTTATGATAGTGCCTAAGGTAGCATCCTTATGTTTTCTCGGTATTTCGCCAAGGGCAAAAATCCCTTTGGCAACTTCGATAGGCTCGCGATGCTCTACTATCTTAACTTCATCGGGAAGCATTTCCTTTGTAAATACTATACCAATATAGCCTGTCTCTTATACACATCTCCGAGCCCACGAGACTAGGCATGATCTCGTATGCCGTCTTCTGCTTGAA
>CBFDVL010000080.1:0-6272 GCA_965613365.1 uncultured archaeon
TGCCTCTCAAACTCGGATTCCTTCTTTCTTAGCTGATCTTTAAGCAGGTCTGGAGAGAAGTAGATATAGAGGTAGAGCCATTCTTGCTTCTCCCTATCCTTATCCTTATCTTTCTCCTTCAACTTCACGCAGTAGTAATCTCTACCATTGAGCTCGAATTTTCTGGGCTTAAGCTTCCTCTTTGTCAAACCTATGAACTTGCACTTGATGGTCTTTGTCACTAAGCGGAAGCACCTTGTTCCATGATTTCGGGTGAATAACCATTATAATTATAACCATTATTTTCGGGACATTGAAGCAATCCACCCATGTCCCACTCTGCTGCTCAGCCATGCTGGCAATTGCGATAGTCGCCGAGAAGCTTGGATTGAGCAGGCTGAAAAGAAGCATCACCGCCTTTACGCAAGATTTAAATTTGAGGGAATCAATTAACACCTATTCCAAAAAAATAAAGGAAAAATAAAAGAGGTCTATTTTCTGCGGAGAGCGTATAGAGCACCTGGAATAAGCAAAGCTATTGCAGCTATAGCTGTAGGTCCGCAGGTTCCTTTCTTTTGAGCGGCGGCACCTGCACTAGCCTTGAGCGATGATATTTCACTTTCTATGTTGCTGATTTTTTCTTGTAGTTCCTGATTTTGAGACTTCAACTCTTCTACTTCTGCTGAAAGTTTGGACACTTTATCCTTCAAGCTTGCATAGTCTTTGTAGTTGAACAGCACATGGATGTCTTCTGCTGGCATATCACCTTCGTAGGCATGTATGTTCCAAGATGCATCGTCATAGAGCCAATTGTATCCGAGTTGCCATACGAAATATCCTACAGTTGCTCTGTGTCCAGTGTTGCATGTGGTTAATATTGTGTCTACATTTGGGAAGAGTTCTTTTACCATGCTCTCTATTTCTGCCTTTGATTTTAACTCTGTTTGGTCGCTGTTTGCCCAGAAGTTCTCTGCAGGAAAGTCTTTCGCACCTTTTAGATGACCTCCTCTTACACTCTTAGCTATTTCTCCCTTGTACCAGCTCTCTGGTCTGCAGTCCATTATCCCGACTTTGTCATTGTCGATCGCATCTAGTATCTTTTCCCTTGTTGCATATATTTCAAATCTTATCTTGCTCTTGTCCACTGTGAAGTCTCCAGTCTCTGGCAAATCAGGGCTCCATTCTTTTTCTACTGGAGCCAAATACTCATCCCCTAGGGCTACATAGCTAACTGGCAGAAGTTTGACGTTGTCGAATCCTAGGAAGTATAGGGCTGTCCATACCACGCTTGCATCCCATACGGGTTTTCTCGAAACTACTATTACGGTCTTATCTTTACTCACACCGAGCTGTCTGAATATCTTCTGGAGCTCGCTTGGGTCAAAGTCTTTTGCTGGATCAGATGGATAACCCTTTATTCCCTTAAGCAGTCCTGAAGCCTGTCTGACTGAGGCAACACTTATCCATATTGCTCCTTTAACTGTTTTTTCTGGCTTGTGTTTGCTCGCGTCTATAATAACATAGTTTGCATTTCCTATTGCATTTTTAACTTCGTCTAGTGTAGCCATTGCCTCTGGATGTGCCCAATCGTTGGGATTTATTTCTGCAGCAGAAACGCTTGCAACAGCTAAAACTAAGAGCAGGGAGACAAACAAGACTCCTACCTTCTCCATTTTCATCCTTTCACCTCCTGACCTATATTTATTAAAATATGACTTATATTTAACTTTTTTTTTGAAAAAAATAGAAAAGGTATTTCTGAAATATGAAATCAGCATCCTTCCTCTTCCCCAGTGGTGATTGAGATTTGCTCAGGTTTTGGTCGAGGTTTTGGAGAGGGCTTTTGAGGCTGTGAAGTTGGAGGTTTAGAAGGAATTTTTTCTTCAATAAAGGAAGGTTGTGTTTTATATATCCCAACCACAATATCACAATCGGCAGACGGAGCAAAGGGGTCGTTCATCTCAATTTCTTCTTCTAAGGTTCTTGCAGGTTCAATATCGCCGTCATTTCCACCTTTTCCTTTTGCAATACTTAGATATTTTGACCAGTGCCCAAAACCATGAGCAACGCAAACTGTATCTGGTCTAATTCCTTCCGTAAGATATGCCTTAACCTTTATAAACCCGTACTTTGAAGCTACATATACCTCTTCTCCATCTTTTATTCCATTTCTTTCAGCGACTTTTTTGTTTATCCACACCTTATTTTCGGAATATATCTCGCTTAATCCCGGATTGTTTTGAGTCGTTGTATGCCTATGCACGGGCGGTCTCGTGGTAGTGAAGTAGAATGGAAACTTCTCATTTGGCTGGGGAGGAGCAAGCTCATCCTTCCAATCAGGAAATGGGTCATAGCCATACTTTTCAAAGAGTGTAGAATAAAGCTCGATTTTGCCAGTAGGTGTGTTAAACTCTGGAGAAAATTCATATTTACCTTCCTTTGGATACACTCCTAGTTGTTTTAAATCATTATAGCTTATTCCATATGGTTCAAGTTTCTTATCAAAAGCTTTCTCACCATGGGGTGGCATATACTCCTCTGCTCCCATTTAGCATGCCTCCTCTACGGAGGGGGGTGGAGTAGGCTGAGATGGTTGTGTTGGCTGAGCTGAAGGCCCCTCCGGTTGAACTTTTATTTTTATCCTCTTAGCTATCTCATACTCTATTTCTTCAGCACTCTTCGTATCAAACAGCTTTCCTACTACGGGTTGCATAACAGAAACCTGAGGAAAGAGCGTATATGTTGTTCTAGGAACAACTCCACTTCTCTCCAAATATATAGATTCTGGAAGCATTATATCTGAGAAATACGATAGTTCATCGGCATATATGTTCAGGTTTACCACGAATTTATTTTCAAGAGCCTTTGCGAGCACCTTTGGTTGCATGAACGAAAATAGAGAAGCTCTAGTAAAGAATACAACCTCAGTATGATAGGGTTGGTCATATAGTAGCTGATATGGAACTGATTGATATGGACCATAGTTAGCAAGAGGTAAGTATTCTTTTCCATCTACCCTACTATACGTAACGGGGGGCGGAGGTGTTTGAGGAGGCGAAACCCTACCAAGCCTTACGACTTTTGGTATCCACCCTCCTCTCCTACCTATATTTCCGGTGAGTGACATTAATATTATAATTGCGTGGGTTAGCCTAGTTGCATTCTTTCTCATCGGGCCTCCTCCTCCTCGCTTCCATACCGGTATGCATGCAGGCTTGGTTGTAGCAAAATCTCTTGCGACGCTCTCAATGGTACTGGCAGGGACTTCACTCTTTTCTTCTGCCCATTCTGGAGTATACTTTTGTACAAGTTCACAAACCTTATCAAATCCATAACAGTTTTCTTTAACAAAATCCTTGTCATATAACTCTTCATTTACTATGATATTAATCATGGCAAGTGCCACAGCTAAGTCTGTTCCAGGTTTTATAGGTATCCAAAGGTCTGCAAGAGAGGCAGTAGTGGATAGTCTTGGTTCAAATACTACTATTTTAGCTCCTTTCTTTTTTGCTTCTATAAAACCTCTGGCAAAGACATTTTTTCCCTTTCCCGCTTGGTCCCAACCGAAGCTTAGAATATACTTACTACTGAAAAGGTCGGGACACCACATTTTTCCTGTTAGGATGCGCTGAGTTAAAAGAGAAGTAGCATAACAAGTGGAAGCATGGCTAATGATATTGGGACTCCCTATTGCTCTCATTAAATTTTTAAATACGCTGTGACCTATGTTTACTATTGACTGAGGACCGTACTTTTCTATAGCTTCATTTACCTTAGAAGCTATTATATCATAAGCTTCCTCCCATGAAATTTTAACCCATCCCGGATCTTGATCAAAACTTTTTTTTGGGTTTGTTCTTTTTAAAGGATACTTCAATCTATCCTTGTCATAGAGCATTTTAACTCCAAAGTGACCTTTAGCACAGAGCTTACCTCCACTTGCTTGGTCTTCTGGTATACCTTCAAGCCTTTTGAGGATACCATTTTCAACATAGGCTTTAATTGCGCAGTGGTTTTCGCATATACCACAGGTGGTATATACAAACTTTGATTTTTCTTCCTTACTTCCTTCAGGTTGAGCTAAGGTGAATATCTCACTCTTAAATCCTTTTTCTATTGTAAGAGCGCCTATAGATAAAGCGCTTATTTTGAGAAAGTTTCTCCTGCTTAGCTTAAGTTTACTCATGGCTTATACCCCCAGATTATGGCATTAGCTTTTTTTTCCTTGATTTTCAACAGCTCCTCTACATCGCCAGCGATAATAGCTTCTCCTATGCAAGTTTGCACGCAGAGTGGAAGTAAGCCCTTCTCAAGCCTGTCATAGCAAAGCGTGCATTTGTCCATTTTTCCCTTAGTTCCAAAGGTACCAGAGCCTTTAAATTGAGGTGCAGCAAAGGGACAAGCGTATAAGCAATAACCACAACCTATGCACAGGTTTTTGTTAACTAAAACAACTCCATTTTCTCTTTTATAAATCGCATTCATCCTACAAACTCTCATACAAGGAGCATCGTCACAATGAAAACATGCCATTGAGAAGTATCTTCTTTTTACGTTTGGAAAGCTTCCTTGTTCTACTTCCACAACCTTTCTTCTTCTAATTCCTATTTCAAGGTCATATCCTTCTTTGCAGGCAGCTTCGCAGGCGGAGCAACCAAGACATTGGTCTGGATCTATCAGAAACTTATAGTTCATGAGGTTGTCCTCCTTCCTTTCGTAACACCATAAATGAGAGCTATTATATTGCCAAGTACGAAGAGAAGGCAGAGAAGTGAACCTATGGCAACTATACTACTAATTTTTAACACTCTTGCCCCATACAAAGAAACAAAAATTATTACAACCCATACCCATGCGTTTATTATCATTTTAGCTCCATTCATTTTTCTCCAGCCTCCAGTTTTTCATACCATAGTGGATACTCGTGCTTGGCCTTCTCTTCACTTACCTCACCGGTGAATATCACTTTATTAAGTGGAAATTCTCTTGGATGTAGATGATTTCCAAAGCTATGGGCAGAGAAGTGTAGAAAAGCCATTATTGCAAGGGTTCTATGGATCTCTGCAACTGTTAATAGATTATATCTTGGTATAATTTGAGTGAAGAAGAATGGAAACCAGAGGATTAATCCAGTTATTATAAAAACAAGAATCTCGAAGCAGGCAAACCAAAAGCTTGCTTTCATTATCCAGCTATATTTTCCATATTTTGGTTCTTCCTCTGCTTTCCCAAGAGAAAAGGAAACGTCTCCAAAAAAGTCTTTTATGTCCTTTGGAGTAAAAATCATCTCTCTGATACTAATATTTCTAATAATAAGATATAGAGAAGTAGCCATTAAAACAATCGCAAATACTCTATGGAGAAACATGGTAACCTTTTCACCGCCAAGAATCATAATAAGCCAGTGCTGCTTAAATAGCAGAGGCATCCCGGTAATAAATAAAGACATTATGCTAAGAGCTATCAAGAAATGTGCAATTCTCTGAGAAAGGGAAAATCTTTTTATGCTCATTTCTCACCCCTCTTCTCAATTCTGTTAAATTTCAATTGGTCTAATAGAGTTAAACCTATGGTACCTATGGAGTAAAGTACAACTATTACCCAAAGGATACCACTTATCTTATTGTGAAAATTCACCGCACTATCATAGTTAGCGTAAGGATATCTGCCGAATGTAATATTCCCCCCGGATTTTAAATAATAAACCAAAACAAAAACTAAAACAAAGGCCGTCATTAAAAAAATTAGTTCCTTTATAATGCTTTCCTTTTTGTCAACCATTTTATCACCTAAGGTTGGAAGCGATAGGATGGTAATCAGCAAGAACATCATAAAGAAAACTATACTTATTGATATTGTCAAAAAAAGTGTCAGAAATAGTCAAAGTCTAATAAAAGAATTCTTTACCCTTTTCTGTTATTTCCAAAATTTTTGTCCTTCCAGCCTTAATTGTCTTTATTAAACCTCTATTTTCCAGATATTTTATCCTTTTTTTACACGTATTTCTTGCTATTTTAAGCTCGCTGATAAGCTCCTTTATTGAAGGTTTCTCGCCCACTCTATTCAGCTTGTATACATATCTAAGAACTTCATACATTTCGTAGGGTATTCTCCTTCTTTTAGGTCTTATATCTTCGCATTCCATCTTAATTAACTTTATATATTCATCTTTAAGAAAATCAGGAGAAATCGTGAAAATCAAAATGCCCTTATTCAGAACATACAAAACTTCTCTTATTCTCTGTATAAACTCAAATATTTTTTCAAAACCTTGTTTCAGTATTAGATAATCA
>CBFDVL010000081.1:0-6173 GCA_965613365.1 uncultured archaeon
AATCAAGCGTATTTTGGGGGATTTTGTCTACAGGTATGGTGATATGGTGATAAAAATCTGAATTTGAGATGGTGAAAGTTTAGTTGGCGAAAAAGGTTGGGGAACTCAGGTAGGTTGGACTATCTAAAATGGCGAAGTTAAATTAAATATTAAAAATTTTTCTAAATACAATAAGTTAGCAGAACCAGAAAAAATAAATACTTAAAAAACAATTTTGCCAGCATGAAAGCTGTGCTTGCTTACTCAGGTGGACTAGACACAAGTGTATGTGTTAAACTACTTCAGGAAGAGTATGGTTATGAGGTAATCACTGTTACCGTTGATGTTGGACTTGAGGAGGAGGAGCTCAAAGAAGCAGAGCAAAAAGCCAAAAGCTTGAATGCAAAACACTACACCATAAATGCGAAGGAGGAGTTTTGCGATTATATTTTCACAGCTATAAAAGCAAACGCAACTTATGAAGGATATCCTCTAAGCACGGCGCTTGCAAGACCTTTAATAGCTAAGAAAGTTGTGGAGGTTGCAAAGAAGGAAAACGCCCAAGCCTTGGCACATGGGTGCACGGGCAAAGGAAATGACCAGTTTAGGTTTGAAGCGGTATTTAGGAGCTTAGCTCCAGAGATGAAAATAATCGCCCCTATCAGAGAGATGAACTTCACAAGAAGAGAAAGCATGGAGTATGCAAAAAAGAAAAATATACCAGTAGAAGTTACGATGGAAAAACCTTATAGCATAGACAGCAATCTCTGGGGCAGAAGTATAGAAGGCGGAGTTTTAGAAGACCCAAGCGTTGCCCCTCCAGAGGAAATTTTTGAATGGACTAAAATAACAAAAAAAGAGCTTGAAGTAATAGAAATAACCTTTGAAAAAGGTGTTCCGACAGAGCTTAACAACGAAAAACTTGATAAAGTTGAGTTAATAACGAAGCTTAACAAAATCGCTGGCATGCATGGCATTGGAAGAATAGACATAATAGAAGACAGAATCCTTGGAATAAAGAGCAGAGAAGTTTATGAATGTCCTGCCGCAGAGGTTTTGTTATTAGCCCATAAAAGTCTTGAGCAGCTTGTATTGACAAGGGAAACCATAAAGTTCAAAGAAATCGTGGAAGCAAAATGGAGTGAATTGGTTTATAAAGGATTGTGGACGGAGCCTTTAAGAGAAGCCTTGGATGTTTTTATAGACAAAACCCAAGAAAATGTTTACGGCAAGGTAAAGGTAATGCTAAGCGATAAAAAAGCTATGGTAATAGGAAGAAGCTCTCCTTACTCTCTATATTCAAAGGAAATAATATCCTACGATAAAAAAGCAGATAATAATAAGGAGCTTGAAGGCTTGCTCAAATACCATGTTTTTCAGGCGAGCCTTCACCATGCCAAAAAAGTGAAGAAAAAATGAACGATCTCACAACACTTAAGTTAAAGGTTTTGTGTATTACAGCCTTGGCAATTTTCTCTATAGAAGTATACTATTATCTAAACGGTATTCCGATATATGATTGCATTAAAGACTGGTTTATGGGTATGATAGTTGCTATCGCAATAGTAGAATATACGTTTAGAATAATAAAAAGAGATAGGGAAGAGGTAAAAAAACTAAAGAATTTTATTCAAGATGTGGTAGAAAATGCAAACTGTGGAATCGTGGTGGTAGATAAAGACCTAAACATAAAATTATGGAACAAATTTATTGAAGATTGGTATAAGGTTAAAAAAGAAGACGCTCTCAATAAAAATATAAAAGAATTTTTCGGAAAAAAAATAAAGGAGCGTGTTGAAGGAGTTATAGAAACTGGAAAATCCCAAGAACTTGAAGATATAAAAATAAACGGAAAATGGTGCAATCTTAAAATTAAACCTTTAAAATC
Organism: uncultured archaeon; assembly: GCA_965613365.1. Taxonomy (GTDB): domain Archaea; phylum Hydrothermarchaeota; class Hydrothermarchaeia; order Hydrothermarchaeales; family CAZSVW01; genus CBFDVL01. Next base: position 1,868 of record CBFDVL010000081.1, read on the forward strand.
CTCTGGGAATATAATAGGGGCATGTCTTTGCATTATAGACATTACCAACAAAATAAAGGAAAAACAAAGGCTTGAGGAGCTTATGAGAATCAAAGAGGTTTTTGTGGATATTCTAAGCCATGATTTACTGAATATAATAACCGTCATAAAAGGAAGTGCAAAGCTTGCTAAAAACGAAGAAAATGCAGAAAAGATTTTGGGTATTATAGAGAAAAACGCAGAAAGACTTGAAGAAATGGTTGAAAATGCTACAAAATATGTTAAACTTGAAAAAAAGGAAGATTTAGATTTCCATGAAAGGAATTTACGTGAAATTATAGATGGCGTAATAAAAGATTTTGAATATATAGCTAAAAAGAAGAATATAGAAATAGTCTTTGAAGGCAAAAATGCTTTTGCACGAGTGCATCGAAGCATCGCAGACCTTATATCTAATTTAATATCAAATGCCATAAAGTATTCTCCAGAGGGAAGCAAAATCATGATAGGACTTGAGGATAAAAAGGATAGTCTACTAATATATGTTAAAGACTATGGAGTAGGGGTGCCCGACAAATACAAAGAAGTTATTTTTGAGAGGTTCAAAAGAATTAAAAGGCATGGGGTCAAAGGCTCGGGATTGGGCTTAGCTATAGTAAAGAGGGTAGCAGAGATTCATGACGGAAAAGTCTGGGTGGAGAATAATCCAGAAGAAAAGGGAAGTATTTTCTATGTAGAAATCCCGAGGAAAAGAAAAAAATGAGACCTGCTAAGATTATTAGGGATTCAATCCATGGTGATGTTTTTCTTACAGAAACCGAGGTTAAAATAATAGATACTCCGGAGTTTCAGAGACTCAGAAGAATAAAGCAGCTCGGAATGAGCTATCTTGTTTATCCTGGAGCTAATCATACAAGATTTGAGCACAGTATAGGAGCTTTGCATCTTGCTGGAAGGTTATGCAATAAACTAAGGATTAGCAACGAAGAAACAAAGCTCGTGAGATTCGCTGCTTTATTACATGACATAGGGCATGGTCCTCTTTCTCATACATCAGAAGAACTTCTAGAGAGATACTTAGGTCAGTCACATGAGGAAATAACTACCAAAATTATAAAAAATCAGAATATCTCTTATTTACTTGAAATCGAAGATATTAATCCTAAGGAAATCTGCAAAATAATAAAGGGCGAGAGGGGATATCTCAGCAAGATAATTTCGAGTGATTTCGATGTAGATAGGATGGACTTCCTTGTCAGAGATGCTCATCACACTGGAGTGGCTTATGGAATAATAGACCTTGATAGGCTTATAAATACTCTTACAATTCATAAAAACTCTCTTGCCGTAACAGAACGCGGTTTAAGAGCTGTAGAAGCCTTACTACTTGCGAGATTCTTAATGACTCCAACAGTTTATCTCCACCACACAAGCAGAATAGCGGATGCGATGTTTTTAAGAGCTATCGAGATAGCGATAAAAGAGGGAATGCTCGATTGCAACGAGTTTTACCGAATGGACGACTATGATATTTATAACTTTTTAAGAAAAGCCAATGGATATGTAGGTGAAATAGGGAGAAGATTTGACCGCAGAGAACTTTTTAAGAAAGCCTATGTTAAAAGCTGGAACGAGCTTAGCGAAGATGTAAAGAAGTCCATACCAAGGCTGAGGAAAAATATAGAAAAATGGAGAAGAATCGAAGATGAAATGGCTCGGGATTTAGGAATAGAAGAGGGTTATGTTCTTTTGGACATCCCAGAAATACCTACATATAAAATCGAAGCGGTTATGGTAAAAGATAACCAAGAGTATAGCATAGAAGAGGCGTCGCCAATAATAAAAATTCTCAACGAAGCTCAAAAAGAGCAATGGAACATGGCTGTTTATACTTCAAAAGAAAACCTCGATAGGGTTAAGAATTTGGAGGTCGAGGATTATCTTGAGTAACCAGAAAACTATAAATGCTAATCAACCACATTAATTCCTATGGAAATAGGTGTAGTAGGAAAGCCAAATGTTGGCAAGAGCACTTTTTTCAATGCTTGCACTTTAGCTAATGCAGAAATAGCCTCTTATCCTTTTACAACGATCGATGCAAATAAAGGCGTAGCTTTTGTTAGAGTTCCTTGCCCATGTGTTGAGCTTGGAGTTAAATGCAATCCCAAAAACTCGAAATGCATAAACGGCAATAGGTTTATTCCCGTTGAGATGATAGATGTCGCTGGTTTAGTGCCAGAGGCTCATAAAGGAAGGGGGTTAGGAAACAAGTTTTTAGATGAGCTAAGGCAGGCAAAAGCATTAATACACATAGTAGATGCCTCTGGTAGCACGGATGCGGAGGGCAATGTTATAGGCATAGGAAAGCGTTGCCCTCTTGAAGATGTAGAATTTCTGGAAAAAGAGATAGAAGAATGGTTTTTTGGTATTTTCAAAAGAAGCTGGGAGAAGATAACGAGGAAAGTGCAGTACGAGGGCAGAGACTTTGTTAAATATTTCGCGGAGCTTTATGTCGGTTTGGGCTTTACCGAAGCTTGCGTAAGCGAAGCAATAAGAAAAAGCGGCTTAGATGCAAAGCTTGCATATAAATGGCAAGAGGAAGAGATAAGGAAATTCACAAAAAATCTCAGAGAACTTTCTAAGCCCATGATAATCGCTGCCAACAAGATAGATATTGCTATTGCCAAGAAGTTCGTTGAAGAGCTGAAAAGCGCAAGAGATAACGTCATAGCTACAAGTGCAATGGCAGAGTATCTATTAAGAAAGCTCGCCGAAGAAGGCAAGGTTGAATATCTACCGGGAGATAAGGATTTCAAGGTCATAGGAAACCTCGACAAAAAGGAAGAAAAGGCAATAGAAATAATAAGAAAAAATGTTTTCGCAAGGTTTGGAAGCACTGGAGTGCAAGAATGTATAAATAAGGCGGTATTTGATATACTCGGGAAAATAGTGGTTTATCCGGTTGAAGATGAGAACAAATTCAGCGACAAGCAAGGTAATGTGTTGCCAGATGCATTTTTACTTGATAAGGGCTCAACTCCCAGGGATTTAGCTTTTAAAATTCACACAGAGATAGGCGAGAAATTTATAGGAGCAATCGATGCAAGAACAAAACGCAAGATAGCTAGTGATAAACCGCTTGAGAACGGAGCGATAATCAAAATCCTAACCTAACAAAAACACCTTTATAAACCCTACGGCTACGATTACGATGAGAGGTCCTATTATTATCCCCACAGGCCCAAATGCTATTACCCCACACAAAAATCCAAAGAGAAGAGCTAAAATATCAACTTCCTTTGAATATCCAGCTATTAGTGGTCTAACAGCTATATCAGGAAGAATGCTTATGAATACCATGCAAATAACTAAGAAGACTCCGCCTTTTACAATTCCCTCATGCAGAGCTATATAACCAGTAAGCGGAAGATAAACGAGCCATGCTCCCACCACGGGAATTAAAGTTAATATCCCAGTGAGAGCTGAAAGCGTAGCGAAATATGGTAAGGAGAAATACCAATATATTGGTGCAGAGATAAGTCCTACGATAAATGCTGTTATGAATATGCTATAAAAAACCTGTTTTAGCCCGCGGTCAATGAACATTAGAAATTTCAAAAGTTTATCATTTTTTATTGAGGAAACTAATTTATTAATCTCCTCAGTTTTAATTAATATGTAAAAAGATGTAAACATGCCGATAAAAAACTGGACAACCCAGTTAGCCAGAATTAAGGTAAATTTGTGCATAACTCCAAGACCTTTTATCAGCCACTCTTTATAAGGGATTATATAGCTCAAGCTGGACAGCTCTTCTGGATTGAGATAACTATATACATAGCTTCCAAAGTATTGTTTAATAGCAGGATTTTCAAGCAATTTTAAAATTTCGGCAAAAAGTTTTGAAAAAACCAAGAAAATAAGTAGAACAGAAGGTATTAAAAAAATTAAAAAAGCAAGAATTACAGAAACCAATCTTTTTTTTATCTTTTTTTCAATTGCTTTGACTATGGGTGAGAGAAAGTATACCGTAAGCAAAGCTATTGCAAGTGCTCCAAAAACTGGGGAAAGGAGATATATCAATATCAGAACCCCTAAGCTAAGGATTATCGCAATAAAGAAGCTCTGCACAAGTTTAGAGTCTATATCAACTTTCATCTAATTTTATCTTTGAGGAAGGTTTTTAATAAGCCTTTTTGTTATGTGAAGAAAAAAGAATCTACAAAAATATCGGACACACTTTTCTCTCTTCAACTCTTCTATTGCGTTAAATTTAAAAGGCACCGCTTAGAAGGTAAATTTATGAAAATTTTGATTACCGATGTTT
>CBFDVL010000082.1:0-5939 GCA_965613365.1 uncultured archaeon
TTTTTTAATGATACTGCGACCACCGAGATCTACACCTAAGCCTTCGTCGGCAGCGTCAGATGTGTATAAGAGACAGAGTATGGGTTTTTCTGTATAATCTTGCTTAGTTACTTAGTTACGTTACCACAATTTGTTACTAGGCCAAATGCTTTCTACTTTTTTCTCCTCTTTTTCCTCTAACTTCATATACTTTAGCAAGGTTCCGTAGTCTTCGAGAAGATGTTCTAAGCTATGCAGACTTAAGTTTTGCATAAATTTCTTATTGTTTTCATAGATTTCGTTTGTAAACTTTTTAATAAGCTCTTTCAGCTCAAAAAATAACTTACTATCAGTGATGTTGAAAAGGAAGTCCTTATCAAGGTATTTGCAGAATTCAAGTATAAACACTTGGATAACATATCTATTGGCATAGTTATCTCTATCCATTTTTGATATGAGCTCTACAAAAATCTTTATCTGCTCTTCTATATCTTCTTTGCTCTTTATATCATTGAAAAAAGCGTTATTTTTTCTCAGATAGGTAAAGTCATTACTATCTCTTGAAGAGGTTTCTTTTTTATAAGCCTGAAGAGCCTCGTAGAACTCATCTTCGCTGAACATCTTCTTTTAAATTTGGAAGAGGTAAAATAAAAAGTTTTACCTACACAACCTTCCCCCCTTGATATTTGCCCCTATATCCTATCGTCCTGCCTTTAACAAGGCAAAATACGATTTGAGCTATTCTCGCATGCCTTTCAAGTTTAAACTCATAGCAAGTTTCATTTTTCATTCCCATCGTCAATTTTCCAGTATAGCCCGGGTCAACTACCGCGGTCATGAGAGAAACACCACATCTGAACAGAGTTGAGCGAGGAAAAATAAAGGCAACCAAATCCAAAGGCATGTTTACCTTTTCTCTTGTAACGCAGAGATAATATTCTCTCGGTGCAAGAACAAACGAGTCAACTTTTTCGAGCTTTGGAAGTCTTCTCTCTTTTTTCCCAAGGAAAGATGAGGAGGCTATTCTATAAAGTTCGTCTATCTCTAGGTCGACTCCAGCACCTTGAATATTTTCTTCTCTAAGGTTTTCCAGTAACTTTTCCTTTTCTATCCTTTTCAGGATTTCCTCCTTACTCAGATACACTACTTTTCACACTCCCACGCCAAGGAAGCCCATGGTTTTAACCATGGGAGGAATTGGCGGAAGTTATTTAAGTTATTTATATCTCCAACTACAATTCTTATTTGGGTGCAGATGGCTAAAAGAGAAATTGTTAAAGCTGCGAAGCTCAATTTGCTTCCTCCCTCAAAGAGGAAAAAACGCTTGTTGGCTGAGCTGTTTAACTCCGTCCTTAGCTGTTGCAATAGCGTTCTTTCCATCGCCAAATCCTCCAATCCAAAGAACTCTGCCATTCTACATACCACCTCCTATCCTGTTATCAAGCAGAAATACAATACAATCTCCCCTCCCAAATCCTCGTTGATTGCAGTGTTCCAGAGCTAGCGGGGATGTCAGCCCCGCGTCTGGCTCGGTGAGGAGGTTGGATGGCATCATTTTAATTCCTCCGAGAGCAAGCTCCCGTCTTCAGACGGGAGAAGCTGACCATATATGTCTTTAAAACCTCAAAATAAGGTGGAGCCGCGATATTGAGTATTATAAAAATAAGGTTGAAGAGAGCCATGAGAAATTCTGAAGCATTTATAAAGAAAATAGATAAAATCGCAAAAGCAAAATAAAACAGAAAAACGAACAGACAATATAAAACCACGTTTAAAAAATTGCTTTTAACAAATCTGAAGCTTTCTACAATACCATCAAGAGTATTACAACCTCTAATAACGATTTCTTGAGGAGTAAATAGGGTAAAAAAATGGAAGAATGAAAATGATAGAAGCAAAAAAACAAGGAAAAAAATTGCAAGGAAATTATTTCTAGAATAAGCGAAGATCATAGGTAAGGCAATAGCAGCAAAGAAGAAAACCACTAATATTAAAAGATACAGAAAAATCTGGAACCAGAAACTTTTAAATCCTTTAAAACCAGCCGAAAGATTGGTTTTTCCGGTTTCAAATACCTCCTTAGCCATGTATATTGTTGAAGCCCTTCTACAAGAGTCTACAATAAGGAATAGAAAAATCATACATAAGATGCAGAATAACAATATCGCAACCATGCTAAAGGAGAGGTTGAAATTGGGAGGAGCTAAGGAATATAAAGAAGATAAAGAAACTCCCAGAGATAGAAATATAGTAATGACAAATAAAATCAAAAAAAGAAAATTAAGAACATTTTCCACGAGATGGGGAACTATCAAAGATAGGTTTTTTCTGTAGCCTCTGAAAGAACTTTCAACAAGAGTAAAAAAATCCATCATCTAAGCTTTTTCGCTTCTTCTATGTATTTTCTTAGAAGTTTTTCTGAGATTTTTGTTTTCTCCGATAGTTTGCCTATGTCGGCTTTTATTAGGTCTTCAACGGTTTTTATGCCAGCAGATTCAAGAGCTTCAGCTCTCTTCTTCCCTACACCTTTGATTTCACGTATTGAGATGGCTTTTTTTTCCTTTTTCTCTTTTTTCTTTTCTTTCTTCTTTTTTATGAGTCCTTTCAAAAGCTCAACATTAAAATCATAGCAAGTTTTTCTTCTTTTGTCTATTCTCACAAATCCCTTAACATCTTTTATAGTTAAGCCAGCCTTTTCTATTTCTTTTAAGCTAAAACCTTTCCCTTCTCTTATTTTACCTCTCGAAACAACCTTTACTTTCATTTTTTTCACCTTTTTCTATTTAACTCTGAAGACCTCGAGATTGTAGGGCGCGCGAGTTTCTATTCTGAAGATTCTGTAGATCGAGGAGGCAAGCTCTAAGCACTTGGACTCTTCTCCATGGCAGGTTATTATTCTCTCGGGTTTTGTGCTCAGCCTTCTTATATAATTTAAGAGCTGATTTCTATCTGAGTGACCAGAGAAGCCTTCTACCGTATGAACTTCAAGCTCTACTTTTATTATTTTGGTTCTTCCGTTCTCACTTACAGGTATTTCTTTCCAACCTTTTTGCAAACGCCTTCCAAGAGAACCTTCGGCTTGATAACCAACGAAGACTAAGCTATTTCTTTTATCCTCAGCCATGTTCATGAAGTATTCTACGGAAGGACCTCCAGCAAGCATACCAGAGGTTGCAAGTATGATGCATGGTTCACCTTCTATTATGTCCTTTCTCTTGTTTGCACTTCCAACTTTAACGAATATTTCAGAGATAAAAGGATTTTTCCCCTTATGGAAAATCATCTCCCTAAGCTCTCTGTTGAGATACTCCGGATAGGTGGTATGGATTGCAGTAGCCTCCCATATCATGCCATCTAAGTAAACAGGAACTTCGTTGAGCATGCCTTTACTCATGTATTCTTCTATTGCAACCATAAGTTCTTGAGCTCTACCAACCGAGAAAACCGGAACAAGTACCTTACCCCCTCTGTTTATAGTTTCATTCATTATTCTAACGAGCTCCTTCTCAGCTTCTTTTCTACTTGGCTGAATGTCTTTTACTCCACCGTAAGTGCTTTCTATTATCAGAGTCTCGAGTCTTGGGAATTTGCAAGTTGCCGGCTCAAGCAACCTCGATTTTTCAAATTTTAAATCTCCAGTATAGGCTATATTGTATAGCCCATCGCCGATATGAAAATGCGCTATAGAAGAGCCAAGAATATGCCCAGCGTTATGGAAAGTTAAGCGTATATCTGGTGAGATATCGGTTACCTCACCATAGTTGAGGGGTATTACATGCCGAATCATTTTTTTAACGAATTTTCTTGGATAAGGAAGTTCTTTGCCCTCTCTCTCCACAACCTCAAGATAATCCCACTGAAGTAGAAACATTAGGTCTCTTGTTGGCGGAGTGCAATATACCGGACCTTCATAACCCATGTAGTATAGGTAGGGAACAAAGCCACAGTGGTCTAAGTGCGCATGAGTTATGACTATTCCGTCGAGTTCCTGAAGGTTGAATTCAGGCAGATTTAGATAGGGGAAGGCGTTTTCATTTTCACTTGCTGCAACATTTACTCCACAGTCTATTAAGATTTTGCTTTCTGGTGTATGGAGATACATGCAAGTTCTTCCTACTTCTCTAAAACCCCCCATTATGCTTACTCTTATCCAGCTATCTCTTGCTAGGGGTATTCTATGGATTTTTCTACCTATTTTTCTTAAAATATCCTTTCTCTCTTCACTATTTTTAAATAACAGCTCCCTTATACTCTGGACGATCTTTGAAGGTATCGGTGGAACTCTTCTCACTCGAGGGACCCATCCAATACTTGCCCTTATATCAGCCAAGGTTTTGCCGTTTTTGCCTATAACTAAGCCAGGCTTTACAGCTTCTATTATAACTTCTCCAAAGTTCGTATCAAAAGCTATGTTTTTTATCCCAGCCTCTTTTGGAACTATCTCCAGAATTTTCTTTTTTGATTTTTCTGGGTCTGTTAGCACACTTGGGTCGGGTCTTATTATAACCCTCTTTCTCAATTGCTTTGCAAGCTCTTTTACCACTTCTCCATTGGTAGCAAGTACTGAGGGATTCTTGGAATAGAGTACAAGCTCAGGCCCTTCAAAGTCTATTTTTGTTATAAAAGATGTTGGAGGAAGAACTTCCTTAACTACTCTTTTTATTTCGGTTAAGTCTTCTGCGCCCACTTAAACACCTCTCTGGTTATCTACTGGTTTTGGAGCTTGAGTTTTGAGCTTTAGGTTTTTAAAGTTCCTTAAGAATATCCTCAATCTCCTCTTTGGTATATTGTTTATAACCTTCTTGGGTTATTTCAACAATATCGATTCCATCTCCTGTCATGGCATCTCTTGCCAGAGCAGATTTTAAAGCTTTAACCCCTATCTTTATACATTCTTTGAGAGGTAATTCCTCTTTATAATAAGCTTCCAGAACACCATAAGCTACAGGAGAACCGGAACCCGTTGCGATATATTTGTCCTCTATCACGCTACCGAGAGGGTCGAGAGAGAATAATCTTGCACCACTCTTATCATATCCCCCTACAATAGCTTGGACTATAAACGGAAACATTCTTTGGGAGAACATCACATTAGCCATGAGCGTTGCTATAGCTTTTACGCTCATCTCCTCTCCTTTTCGCATCCTGTAAAGTCTTGCTTCAGCCTGCATCCATCTTATTAAAGCTTGGGCATCTCCTACTGCTCCAGCCACCGTTGCTCCGATGTGCTTATCTATGCAGAAGGTTTTCTGCACTATTTTATGAGCAACCAAACTGCCCATCGTTGCTCTCTTATCTGATATCAACACAACTCCTTCATTGCATGCCAACCCTACAGTTGTTGTTCCTTTCAGATATTTTTTCATTCCTTCGAAATCCATTAAGCAATCCTCCAGTTAAAAACCAGAATTAGACAATTTTTTGTTTCCAATTAAGAAGTAAAAGTATTACCTATATAAAACTTTTGCCCCCTTTGCCGAAATATCCTTTGCAACACTCTTTTGAGTTCTCCCGAAATTAAAGCTTGACAACATTTGTTCTTTTATAAAGTTCGATAAATGTAGATACATGTATGTCTTTTTCAACACCGTCTATAGTTTTTATCTTTTCTTTTATGAATTTCCATAGCTCCTTTTCATTCCTAGCTATAACTTGGAGCACGATGTCGTGGTCGCCCGAAGAAGAAGCTATCACCTGAACCTCATCATAGCTCGCGAGCTTTTTAGCCACCTTTTTTGTTTTTCTTGGATTTACCGATAGACCAATCCATGCAATGGTATTGTAGCCTACCGTTTCGGGCTCTACAATTGCAGAAAAACTCTTGATTATTCCCTTTTCTACCATCTTTTTTACCCTAGAATAAACCGTACTTGCACCTATGTTTAGTTTCCTGTCTCTTATACACATCTCCGAGCCCACGAGACTAGGCATGATCTCGTATGCCGTCTTCTGCTTGAAAA
>CBFDVL010000083.1:0-5927 GCA_965613365.1 uncultured archaeon
CAATAACCACCTTGCTTGGCACACTCTTAGCTAAAACCTTTCTATTCTCATAACCCGTTTCAATTATTCCCCAAGCCTTCAAGAAAGAAATATCTCTACTAACCGCCTCCTGTTTCCTTCCAAGCAGCTCCGCAAGTTCACTAACCCCAAGCTCGGGATTATTTTTTATAGCCCTTAGCAGCTCTATTCTTTTTGGCGAGAAAAGCTTTGAAAAAAGCTTGGCATTAGGGATATAAATAACGTTCTTATCTTTACCCTCGCTTTCAAGGATCTCTCTTTTCATATCCCCAGGGCTTCCAAACTTTATTTCAACTTCTCTTACTCTCATTCTGGTTCTCATCTCATTCTCTCCTTTGACTCAAACTCCTCCAAGTATTTCCTCCAGTTCCTTGATATATCCTCCAAAGCAATATCAAGGAATTCTTCAAGGTCTTTTACTTCCAGCTTTTTTCTTCCTTCTTTTTTCCTTGGTATCAAGATATCTCAGATCACGATGAGCAAAGCCATGAGCCAAGTCAAAGGTTACCAGAGGAATAGCCTCTCTTCCTTTATGGTGTAGTAGACTACCGTTACATCCACTAACCCCTTGTCATAGGTTTTTATTACTCTGACTATGTTTCTGCCTTCTTCATCCAAGGGATAGCTGTATTCCTCTTTCATCCTAATCTCCCAAATATAACATAATAGGTTATATTTATAATCAGCTTTCCAATATATCTTCTTATCTTCTGCTCTTTCCTTCTTTACCGTTTCGTAGAAGAGCTTTTTAATCTCTGGGAACTTCTCAGCTTTTTTGTAGGGTCCTTTTCATTTCCTGTCTCTGCTGTAGTTGTTGATAGTGTTTTATATATAGATATATAGACATAGTAGATTTAGTTCCGGTAATTCTAAATCTAACTATGAAAATTCGTATTACAAGAATCTTTGATTTTTTGTATAGAACTCGGAATGGAGGGCCACGGCCGAGATTCGAACTCGGGCTAGGGGATCCACAGTCCCCTGTGCTAACCAGGCTACACCACCGTGGCCATATCGAGAACTTTCCTCTTTATAGAGAAAAAGTTGTACGTTTAAAAAGATTTTTCAACATCTTCCTCGATTTCTCCTACTTCCTCGGGGTACCAATCCTTGGTTATCATGTAGCCGAGCAAAAATCCTATCACTAACCCCAAAAGGTGAGATATAAATCCGGTGGTGGCCGCGAGAATAAAGAAAACGAAGGCATAGTACAGCGAGGTGTATACGCCCTGAGGATAAACATTTCTCTGCGCTATCAGCACCGCTCCGAGAATACCAAAAATTGCCCCAGAAGCGCCTGCAAAAAGCGCAAAGTCAGGATAAAAAAAGCACACGAGGGAAGAGAGCATTCCGCTTACAAAATAAATCAGGAGGAAAAGTTTTTTACCATAGAGCTTCTCAGCCTTAAAACCGAATATGCCAAGAAAGACCATGTTGTAGCCGAGGTGAGGCAAATCAAAATGAACGAAAAACGAGGATATTATCTGGTAGTAATTCCCGGAAAGAAAGCTTCCCTTGCTTATGCCCAGAATCTTCATGTACTCTATATCGATCTCAAGAAAATTTCCACTCTTATATGCTAAGATGGCATAAACCAAAACATTAATTGCTATAAGCAATAGGGTAATCATTATAAGAGGTAGTAAAAATGCCAAGAGGAAAATGTATTAAATGCTCATCAAAGGCCTTTGTTTATCTCAGGTATGCGAATGCGAGATTTTGCAAGGAGCATTTTATAGAATTTTTCACTCGCAGGGTGAAAAGAACTATAGAAAAGTTCGGAATGATTAGAGAAGGAGAAAAGGTATTGGTAGCTGTCTCGGGAGGCAAGGATAGCGTTTCTCTTCTGCACGTTCTGAATGACCTAAAAAAAGAGATGAAGTTCGAGCTTCTCGGCACAACAATAGATTTGGGCATAAGGAATTTCTCCGAAAATTCCTTAGAATATGCGATAAAAAACTTTGAGGAGCTTAACATAGATTATAAAGTAATCTCGCTGAGCAAAGAATATAATTTTACCTTAGATGAAGCGGTTGAAAAAATAAGGTATCGCAAGCCTTGCTCAATTTGTGGGGTAATAAAAAGATATCTCCTCAATAAAGTAGCGATAGAAGAAAAAGCCAATAAGCTTGCGACGGGGCATCATCTCGACGATATGGCGAGATTTATACTTGCAGAGTTCATCTCTGGAAATGCAGAGAGCTTGGCAAGGCTTTACCCTTCAATACCCGAAAAACGGGGCATGGCTTCGAGAATAAAACCCCTGGCATTTACTCCTGAAAGAGATTGCCTAACCTATGCGAAGGCTAAGGAGCTGAGCTTTACCTCTATGCTCTGCCCATATAAAAAACGGTTGCCCAATGCCGAGATTGTAAGCTTTCTTGATGCCATGGAAAAAAAGCATGCGGGCAAAAAAATAGCCTTTGTGAAGGGATTCTTCAAAAGCATATCTCCGGCGCTAAGAAGCTATCATAAAATAAAAGAATTTGAGCTAAAAAAATGCAAGGTTTGTGGGATGCCGTCAAGCTTTGATATCTGTGGTTTTTGTAACATAGCGAAGAAGGTAAAGGGTTAAAGCCTGAGATTCTCCCTATATTCCAAAGCCTTTATGCTCATAACAAGTATTAAAACCCCTGCAAAGAATAGCAAAGGATAGGCAAGAAAAATTTTCTTATCGAGAATAACGGGGTTTGAGGAGAGCTTGCAAAGTAGCGAAACCGGAGATAAAGAATAAAAATCGGTGGAGATTGGAGCAAAGAAGTATATAGAGGCAAGAATCAGCGTTGCGCTTATAAATACGTTTGAGTCTTTCATATCCTCAGAAAAAGCAGAGATCAATATGCCAAAGCCGACGAAGATCACGTTTAGAAGAAGAAGAAGTAGAAGAACGTAGGGTAAATTATAAACAACAATACCCCTCACTCTAAGAAGAAGCATCCATAATAAAGCTTGGAGCTCTGCTATAGCTATAACGGGCAAAGCCTTACCAACTATTATGTCTCGCTTTTTAACCGGTGCAGAAACGAGCAATTCATAGGTTCTTTTCTCTCTCTCGCCTATGATCGAGTCTGCAACCATGTTCGTGGCTAAGAAGGTAGGCAAGAGCAGAATAAACGGTATTAGCAAGGCATACATGATCTCGAGGAAGGTTGATGGTAAAGCCCCTGCCCTTCCCTTAATCTCCAGCTCAACGGGGTTTAAAATAACCTCCGGGTCAACCTTCTTTGCTATCTCTCTTCTCTTAATCTCTCGAGAAAGTTTTTCTATGGCGTCCGTTATTCTTAAGTCTGCGTAGCTTGAAAGCACATTCGTATTGTCAAGATAAATTGTGAAGCTTTCTTTGTTTCTCACCACAAGAGCAACTAAGTTATTATCTCGCATCGTTTTAAAGGGCTCCTCTGCCTTCGAAGGCTTAAATCTAATAACTTCAACTCCCTCTATATCCAAATCGCCCACAACTCCAACCCTTGTATTTACCTGAGGCACTACTTCCTTGGCGACTTCCGGATTTGTGATAGAGGTGTAGAGCAGGGCGGTGTAGATTATTCCCATTACTATCACGAGCTGAACAAAAAAGGCTAAGAGGTATAGTTTCTCTTGCACCATATCCCCGAGTTCCTTTTTTGCAATTATCATGAACTTCATAGCCCCACCCCAAACAAGATCGCAAGATTGTAGCTTGAATGTATTATCGTAGCTACGACCAAGGCTTCTTTAAACCTTCCTCTCGCCATTCCGTGGGCTACTACCGATGTCGAGAAGGCGTGTATTATTAAAGCTGTAGATAGGCGGAGAGCCAAAACCTTTAACACGAGCTCTGGAAGCACGGCATAAGCTATAGCTAAGGTAAGAAGGTTTTCCATGAAAAAGAAGCTTGCACCAGACAAAGCTCCCAAGAACAAAGCTTGCTTCTTAGATATTTCTATATATCTAAGCACAATCGGCTTGAAATACTCCTCAATCATCGCGAATGTTAAAACAATAAAAATAATAATTTTTTGACCATAGCCAAAGAGATAAAGCAGAGCTATGCCAAGAGAAATCTCGCAGAGCAGAGCTAAAGGAAAGGAAATCAACCCAGAGAAAACGGCAAGAATCTCTGGTTTGACACTTAAAGAGCTCAAAAAATCTGCAAATAGCTTTGAAAGAGGTGGAGCGGGACCAAAGACTATGTCGTCTCTTCTGAATAAATGCATCGAAAGCTTAAGAGCTATGTAGGAAAAAAGAAGCAGGGCAATAAAATTAAATGCAAGTATTTCAGGGCTGATTCTCTCGCCTACCGCAAGAGTTGAGATTGCTACAAATGGCAAAAAGTCGAGATTGTAGTACCTTACGCTCAGGGAAACTATGAGCAATATAAAAATTCCCGTATATAAGAGCATTAGAGCTATCCCCGCCCCTTTCGTTTTATTGGCATATATTGAGAGAAGAAAAGCTAGGGAGAGAACGCAGAAGTTTATAAGAACTAGAAAAAGGAATATTTCGGCAGAGTTAAAGATGGTAATACCCCTGATCTTCAGGATGAGAATCCAGAGAAATGTTTGCAGAGAAACAAAGGTAAAAACCGCAAGGAATTTCTCTATGATTATTCTTTCTCTGCGCATCGGAGAGACGAGGAGATACTCGAGGGTTTTTCTCTCTTTCTCTGCCACTACCGCATCAACAACCAAGCTTGAAGACATGAATATGGGGAAAAATAGGATAATGGGTATTAAATATCCCAGGAAGAATGAGGAGGTTCTTTTTCCTCCTTTCTCTATTACAACGGGTTTTAAAAATTTTCTTTCTATGGTAATGGGGGTTTCTAAGGAAATCTCATATTCCTTCGCTCTTCTCTCTCTAAGTTCCATGGAAACTCTCGATAATACATCCTTAATCTCTTCTAATGCTGCGTTTGCTTTAAAATTCTGTAGGTAAACAACCAATCTGAGCTTTTTTGCCGAAAGCTCGTCGTAGTCTTTTGGTATAACCAAAGTTAATGCAAAGGCATCGCTATGAGAAAGAGAATCGATATAATGAAGCTCAAGTTTCTTATCCTCCTTCAAATACTTCTGCAAAATTTCGTCGTTGCTTGAGTAATCAACGATGGCTATGGGAAAAAACTCTCGAATAGTGGGGGAAGGAAATTTTAGCGTTGGGTTTTCAAAATAGCTCGCGAAGGCGGGGACTATTGAAAATAAAAGCATAAGCTGGATTGCAAACCCGAGAATATATCTTTTATTGTAAAAAATGTTTTTAAGCTCTTGCTTGAAAATTATCATTTTGCTTCCCTACCAAAGCTATGAATATCTCTTCCAAGCTCGCCTTGTAATTATTTACGATTTTTCTCAGCTGTTCCAAGCTTCCTGTTGCTATTATCTCGCCAGAATAGATTATAGCTATTCTATCGCATAGCATCTCTGCCTCTGGCATGTAATGAGTGCAGATCAGAATCGTTTTCTCACCCTTCAACTTTTTTATGTAGTTTCTCAGGAGCATCGCACTACTCGGATCTAAGCCCATTGTTGGCTCATCCAATAACAGTATCTCGGGGTCATGGATTAGCGCCCTTGCAATCGCAAGTCTTTGGCGCATTCCTTTTGAGAAGGCTGATATTCTGTCATCTGCTCTTTCATACAAACCGAAAAACCTCAGAAGTTTTTCGGCGGTAGCTTCTTTATTTTCAACGCCATAAAGGTCTGCGAAGAAATACAGAAAGCTCCTTGCAGTTAACCTTTCATAAAGGTTGGGCTCCTCTGGCAAATAGCCAAGCATGGATTTAACTTTGATCTCATGCTCTGCTATGTTGTAACCGTTAATCTTTACGATTCCGCTGGTTGGTTTAAGCGCACCGCATAGGATCTGTCTCTTATACACATCTCCGAGCCCACGAGACTAGGCATGATCTCGTATGCCGTCTTCTGCTTGAA
>CBFDVL010000084.1:0-5908 GCA_965613365.1 uncultured archaeon
CAAGCAGAAGACGGCATACGAGATCATGCCTAGTCTCGTGGGCTCGGAGATGTGTATAAGAGACAGCTTCTATTCTTCTACTAAAACTCTTAGCAAAAATAGCAAAGTATTCTCTTCTTTCATTATTATGCCACTTTACATGCTGGGTTTTTTCTGCTAATTTTTCACAAATTTTTTTAGCATTAACTTTATTTTTCCATTTGCATTCACAAAACAAAATTTCCTTTGTTCTTTCATTGAGAGCAAGAATGTCTATTTCTTCAGTAACTTTTTCTCCTCTCTCATCTTTCCAAAACCCCCACCATCTACCTACTCTTACAAAATTTTTGAAAAAGAAATGAAAATGTTTAAAAACAAAATATTCAAATCTCTTTCCAAAAAATTGTTCAAGCTCATCTTTTTCTAGCTTGTAAATATTTCTCTCAATTAAGTTTCTGTTTCTATGTACAAAATTGAACCAAAAATCAAACAATACATCTTTTATTATATATATACCTGTCTTTTTCTTGGTAAGTAAAGGTGTTATCTTTTCTAAAAAACCAAAATTTATCAGTAATTCTAGGTAGGGATATATCTCTCTTGTTCTGATACCTACGAAGTTTGCTATATTTGTAGGTTTTGTATTTCCATAACTTATTGCATCGAGTATTGATAAATAAGTTATTATTTCTTTAAATTCTCTGCTTAAAAGAAAAAATGGTTCGCGATAAAAATAACCATCCTTTTCAAAGAATTCTTTTGAGATAAATTCTGAAAAATCATTATATCTTGAAGCAACAAGTAAGTATTCAGGGATACCGCCTATCGTCATGTAAGTTTTAATAGAATCGGTAAAATTAAAGTTAAGAAATTTTATGGCATCAGGAAACGGTAATGCGGTGAGCAAAATATCTTTCGTTCTTCTTCCGTAAAGTGGGGAAGAATACGATAGAACTTTTTCTCTCATAATTCCTAAAAGCGAACCACTTACAATAAAGAAGATATTCGACCTCCTTATTACCTTGTCTATGAATTTTTGTAACGAACTTGGTAAAAAAGGGTCATTTTTGACCAAATACGAAAATTCATCTATCCATATGTAGAATTTTTCATTTAAATTTATAGTTTTCTCAAGATAGGAGAGAAGAGAAGACCAGGAATCTATTTCTTGAGACCTTAAAAATTCATCGTTAAAGAATTGTGCTAATGTATTCTTAAATTCTCTGATTTGAATTTTTTTACTTGTATCCTCTGATATATAGCTTATACCCTTTTTATTTTTAAGAAACTCTTCTATTAATCTTGTCTTTCTAATTCTTCTTCTACCGTAAACTACCACAAAACAGTTTTTTAATTTCCATAAATTATCCAAAATTTCAAGTTCTTTTTTTCTATTGATAAACCTAATCATAATTAGTACTAATATAGATTAGTATTTAAATCTATTGCGTTAAATTTAAAAGGTACTGCTTAGAAGGTAAAGTTATGAAAATTTTGATTACCGATGTTTTGCACGAGGCCGGAGTAGAATTTCTTAAAAAAGCTGGTGATGATATAGAGGTTGAGGTAAGCTTTGATATTAGCAAAGAGGAGCTTCTGGAGAAGGTAAAGGATGCAGACGCTCTAATCGTAAGAAGTAGAACAAAGGTTACAAGAGAAGTAATAGAGGCTGGTAAAAAGCTCAAGGTCATAGGAAGAGCAGGAGTTGGCGTAGATAACATAGACTTAAAAGCTGCAACAGAGCGTGGCATAGTTGTTGTTAATGCACCCGAGGCTACTTCCATTACCGTGGCCGAGCATACTCTTGGTTTAATACTCTCCTTAGCCAGAAATATTCCGCAAGCTAATGCTTCTCTCAAATCTGGAAAATGGGAGAAGAAGAAGTTTCTTGGTGTAGAGCTAAGAGGAAAAACTCTTGGAGTTATTGGTTTGGGTAGAATAGGCTCGGCTGTTGCTAAAAAAGCAAAAGCCTTTGAAATGAAAATATTAGCCTATGATCCATATATCTCTAAAGAAAGGGGTAAAGAACTTGGAATAGAGATAGCTACTCTGGAGGAGGTTCTAAAAAACTCTGATTTTGTAACGTTACATGTGCCTTTAACAAAGCAAACCTACAGAATGATAGACAAACAGGCAATAAGCAAAATGAAAAATAATGCATATATAATAAATTGTGCCAGAGGAGGAGTAATCGACGAAGAAGCGCTTTACGAAGCTTTAATCTCAGAAAAGCTTGCTGGCGCTGCCTTAGACGTGTTTGAGAAAGAACCACCTTTTGATAGCCCTCTGTTAAAGCTTGAAAATGTTATAGTCACACCACATTTAGGCGCTTCTACAGAAGAAGCTCAAAGGCTTGCCTCTACAATAGTATGCGAGGAAGTGCTTAAGGTTCTAAGAAATCAGCCCGCAAGAAATGTTGTTAACATGCCGGTTGTTCCTCCAGAAATACTTGAGAAACTCAAGGGTTATTTACCACTAACAGAGAAGCTTGGCAGCTTCGGTATTCAAATAGGCAAGGGTAGAATAAAAGAAATATCTGTAATATACTGCGGTAAACTCATAGAGATAGAGCAGGTGAATGTATTAACAAACTCGATTCTTTGCGGTATACTAAAGCCTATATTAACCGAAGGAGTAAATCTCCTAAATGCTTCTGTTATTGCAAAGAACAGGGGAATTAAAATAACCGAAGGTAAAAGAGAGGAAGCTGAGAAATTTGAAAGCTTGATAATTCTTAATATTAAAACCGATGCTGAAGAGCTCAGCTTGCGTGGAACCTTAGTAGGTGAAGAGCCAAGAATAGTTGGAATAGATGGCTATGATGTCAGCGCCTATCCAGAAGGAAGAATACTACTCGTGGTTCATGAGGATAAACCCGGGATGATAGGCAAAGTAGCTCTTTCCTTGGGAGAGAGGAATATAAATATCGCAAGCATGCAAGTAGGTAGAAAAAAGAAAGGTGAGCCTCAACTAATGGTTATTTATGTTGACCACAAAATAACAAAGGATGTTGAGAAGAAAATAGCTGAGATAGAAGGAGTTTATAAGGTTAGGAGCGTAGAGCTATGAGGCAAAGACTTTTTATTCCCGGTCCTGTGGAGGTTTCTCAGGAAGTATTGCTAAGCCTTGCAAAGCCATTAATGGGACATAGAACCAAGGATTTTGAGGAAATTCTGATAGAGTGCTGGAACATGCTAAAGCAGGTTTTCAAAACAAAAAACGATACTTTGATTATCACGGGCTCTGGAACCTCTGCTATGGATGCTGCAATAGCAAGCTGCATAAGCGAGGGCGAGGAGGTAATATGCATAACGGGTGGAAAATTTGGAGAGAGGCTTGCGGAGATAGCGAGAAGCTATAAGGCAAGGGTTAAAGAGGTAGAGGTAACATGGGGCGAGACTGTGAGCATAGAAAAGGTTGAGGAAGCAGTGGCTAATAGCTCTGCAAAAGCCATAACACTAACTCATAACGAAACCTCTACTGGAGTTCTGCACGATGCTGAGAAAATTGGTAAAATAGCTAAGGAATATGGTCTTCTTTTTATAGTAGATGGAGTAAGCTCAGTAGGAGGAAATGAGTTCAAAACAGACGAGTGGAGCATAGATATTGCTATAACTGGAAGTCAAAAATGCTTAGCTACTCCTCCCGGCTTAGCGTTTCTCAGCGTGAGCAATAAGGCATGGGAAGTTATAGAAGACAATGACACAAGAAACTACTACCTTAATTTAAAGTTTTACAGAAAATCGCTGAAAAAGAACACCACACCATTTACGCCAGCGGTTAGCTTGATATATGCCTTACACCAAGCCTTGAAGGAAGTTTTTAAGGAAGGCTTGGAGAACAGAATTAAAAGGCACAGCATACTTGCTAAAGCTACGAGAGAAGCCGTTAAGGCAATGAATTTAGAACTTTTGCCGAAAGAAGAAGTTGCTTCAAACACCGTTACCGCGATTAAAATTCCTCCCAAGCTCAGCGATGATGATATTCGTGGGGTAATGCGAAGAGAGCATGGTATTTTGCTGGCAGGCGGTCAAGCCCAGCTTAAAGGAAAGATATTCAGAATAGGACATATGGGAAATGTAAGTTATGCAGAGCTTCTAGGCATGCTCTCTGCTCTTGAGCTCACGCTTAAAAAGGCCAAGCATGATTTTAAACTTGGTGGAGGTATCGAGGCAGCCGAAAGCATCATTGGAAAAATTTAAATATCTCATTATACATGGGTGATTTGATGTTCAAACCCGTAAGAATGAAGAAGGTTACCGCAATTCTACTTGAGGATAGTAAGGAAGCGGTATTGAGAGAGTTGAAGGAATATGGAATAATACAGCTCAAGCAGGTGCAGGAAGAGCTTGGGGTATCACCAGTGCCCTTTTCAAAATATAGGTCGAGAGTTCTTGAGCTGTTGAGTAGGGTTGAAACTATTCTTGAAACTTTTAGCTTGGTAGAAGATAAGAAAAAGCCCCTTCTTACTTCGATAACCGAGGAGGAAGCAAAGAAAAAGCCGGTCTTTGAAAAATCAATAGAAGAGTTTCTTAAAGAAACCGAAGAGTTTTTCTTACCAATAGAAAACGAGGTTAAGAAAATTTCCTCAAGATTAGACGAGATAAAAAAAGAGAAGGAAGAATTGAAGAATATAAATGAAATTTTATCTCTATTAAAGCATATAGGCATAGACCCTAAGAGTTTAACGGGATATAAGAAAACCGGAGTAATCTTGGGGTTAGCGTCGCAAAAAGAATTTGAGGAGATTAAAAGCGAGCTTGAGTGCTTCATATATACAAAGGAGCTGGATAAGAAAAGGCTGATAGTTTTACTTGTTTATGATAAGGAAATTGAAAATGAGGTTACACGTATTTTAAGATTACATAGATTTGAAGAAATAAGCATACCGGAGGAGTATTCCTCTTTGAGCTTAGAGGAGGCGTTTGAAAAAGTTGAAACTTCTCTAACTGAACTTGAAAAGGAAGAAAAAGAACTCATTCAAAAACTTATAAAGCTAAGCGAAAATAAAGAAGAACTTTTGAGGATAAGAGAGCTTCTATTGATAGAAAAAACTCTTGACGAAGCCAATTTGAATATAGGGAAAACCAAAAAAACATGCATTCTCAGCGGCTGGATACCAGAATATGAGGTAGAGAAAGCCAAGGAAATAATAGCAAGAGCTTCTCAGAATTTATGTATAATTAACATAGAAGATGCAAAAGAAGAGGAAAAACCGCCAACATTGCTCAAAAATCCTCCCCCAACTCGACCTTTTGAAGTTCTAACAAAAACTTATGGAAATCCGAGCTATAATGAGATAGACCCAACAAGCGTGATAGCTCTTACTTTCCCATTAGTTTATGGTTTTATGTTCGGAGATGTAGGGCATGGATTGGTACTAGCAATACTAGGGGGTATTCTCAAGTTCAAAATCAAAGCTAACCAAATTATCAAAAGATTTGGAGGCATGCTTCTTGCATGTGGAATATTTTCGATGTTCGCTGGTTTGCTTTATGGAAGTATTCTTGGAATAGAAGAGCTTTTCCATCCTTTGCTTGGTAAACCGCCTATTGAGAATGTTTCCTTCCTTATAAAGTTCTCCCTCTATCTTGGTGTTGCTTTATTAACCTTGGGATGCATTCTGAATATAATAAACAAGATTCACCATCATGAAAAGCTTGTTGCTATATTTAGCCCATGGGGTGTCATGGGGCTATGGGTGTTGCTTGGAGGAACGTATCTCATTGCCAGGAATAATGCGGATATCTTTTCAATAAAGTCTGACCCGCTTTTACTACCTTTAGTAGTCCTACCATTACTTGCGATAATGTTTGGAATGGTGTATGCAGAGAAGATTTCTATAGGATGGGGATTCTATGAAGCCTTTGAAGCTGTCTCTTATACACATCTCCGAGCCCACGAGACTAGGCATGATCTCGTATGCCGT
>CBFDVL010000085.1:0-5876 GCA_965613365.1 uncultured archaeon
TCAAGCAGAAGACGGCATACGAGATCATGCCTAGTCTCGTGGGCTCGGAGATGTGTATAAGAGACAGGTATAGAGGCTTGCCTAAACGAGGAAGGAGTTAAGAAAATAACCGCAGGAAACTATGGCGGTAGCTTGGGAAAAGTTCTAATTCACTTAGAAAGTATTATATAATCTAAAGATGATAATAGAATGATTAAAATGAAAATGAAGGGGAAGAAACTCCTAATTATTATGATATTTGCAATGTTTTCTATTTCCTTAGTCTATGCGCAGGAAATAGAAAGTTATAATGCAAAAATATTTCTAAAAGCTCCAAATCTATTCCTTGGCCCACTTGAGGCTCAGGAAGAGATCTCTTTATGTGTAAAAAATACTCATAGTTCTCCTCTAACAGAATTCAGTTATCCTATAAGCGACCAAATTGATGATTTAAAGGTTTATGATAAAGAAGGAGAAGAAGTAGAGTTTAAAATTCTAAAAAGTGGAGAAAGAAGCTATGTTACCGTTAAATTTAATGAACCTATTCCTCCAGATGAAACCGTTATTCTAACCTATAAATTTTCCTGTTCTTCCCAGCTCCAAAAAAGCGGAGAAATATATATCTTTAATACAAAACACTCAATTCTTGCGAATGTGAGAAACTATGAGCTTCGGATAATATTGCCAGAAGGCTATGTGCTTGCAGAGCTTGGTGCTTATCCAGGGGCGGGTCAAATTACATCCGATGGAAAGAGGGTTATACTTGTCTGGGATATTCCGGAGCCCTATAAGCTTCCCGAACAATTTCGAAAGTTTGAAGCTGTAGTTTTATTTAAAAAAATAGGGGGATTTGGTGGATTATTCTACGGGCTATTGCTGCTCGGAGCAATGCTCTTTGGAGCGATTTTCCATGAAAGAATAAGAAAAACTGGCAATAGATTTCTAAGTTATTTTGATATAAAGAAGAGAATATATGGAAAAATAGAGATGTTAAAAGAAGATGAGCAAGCCATATTAAAAATAGTGGTCGAAAACGATGGAATAGACCAGAGAGAAATCCAGAGAATTACTGGTTTTTCAAAGGCAAAGGTTAGTAAAATTTTGTCTGAGCTTGAAAAAAGAGGAATGATAAGGAAAAAGCAGGTGGGAAGAAGAAATAAAATTTATCTTACAGAGAAGGTCAAGGAGACTTAATATGATAAGAAGTATCCTCGAAAAATATAAAAGAGGAGAAATAAACTTGGAAGAAGCTGAGAGGGAACTCAAACTTTTCTGTTTTCATGAAATAAAGGATTTTGGAAAACTCGATTTGCAAAGAGAGAATCGTGTGGGAATACCAGAAATTATATTAGGAGAGGGAAAAAAAGTGGAAGAGTTATGCGAGATATGTGAAGAAATGCTGAAAAACAAAGGTAGATGTATAATAACAAAGCTTGATTCAGAGAAATTAAAAAAGGTAAAAGAGAAATTTGAAAATTTCATTTCTAAAGAATATGAAAGGTCGGGAATACTGGTTCTAAAAAATAAAGAGTTTAAAACTCAGAAAAATCGTGGTAAGGTTGCAATAATAACTGCTGGAACCGCAGATATACCAGTAGCTGAGGAAGCCAAAGCTATCGCAGAAGAAATGGGATGCGAGGTATATACTTTTTACGATGTTGGGGTCGCTGGAGTTCATCGCCTTTTACGTGCGATAGAAGAAATAATAAAGGAAGAGGTGGATGTCGTAATCGTTGCTGCCGGAAGAGAAGGGGCTTTACCTTCAGTTGTTGCTGGGCTGATAGATATTCCAGTCATAGGTTTGCCTACCTCTTTTGGTTATGGAATAGGAGGAAAGGGAAAAGCTTCACTTTATGCAATGTTGCAATCTTGCTCCTTAGGTATGGCGGTTGTTAATATAGATAATGGTGTCGGCGCTGGAGCATTTGCTGGCTTAATCGCTAATAGAATCGCTAAGTTTAGACTCAACAGCTAATGCTGCTTGTTTTATTGAAATTTTAAACTCTTCGGCTATTCTTTTAAGATCTTCATACTCTGGTTTGAAGTTTATAGGTTTGCCATTCATGTCATAGGCTACTTTTACTCTGACTTTTCTTTTCTTACCAGAAATTTTAACCGTGATGGTTTTTATTTCCCTATCAAAAATAAATCTTTTTTGCATTCTTTTTATTCTAACTCCTAAGGTACCTGTTTCCTGCATTAAAACTTTTGCAAGTTTTTCTTCGTCTCCAAGCTTTGTTATAACTGAAATAAGAAAACTTGGACGATTTTTCTTTGTTATTCCATGCAATACCTGAACATCTAAAGCACCTTCTTTATAGAGCTTCTCTATGGTATATCCCAATATTTCGCCCGTTACATCATCTACATTTGTCTCAAGAACAGAAATATGCTCGCCTTTAAGTTCAGATTCACAGATAAGCACTCTCATAATATTTGGAAAGGGCAAATTAAAGCTCCCTGCACCATAACCTATGTTTTTTATTTTGACTGGAGGTAGCTCGAACGTAAAAGAATTAACTAAATTTGCAAGAATCGCTACACCAGTAGGAGTAGCTAGCTCAGCTTTAATATCGCAAAATTTCAACGGAATTTTATAAGTCTTAGCAATTTCCAATGTGGCTGGGGATGGATTCGGTATATATCCATGCTCTGTCTTTATTCTTCCAGTTCCCACTCTAACCGGTGTTGAAATTATCGTCGTAGCTCTATCAAAAAACCCCAACTCGTCTGCTAGTAATGCGGTGGAAGCAATATCAAAAACGGTATCAGTTGAACCAAGTTCATGTAAATGGGTTACATCGCCGTGAATCTTTTTTTCTGCTTCAAAAAATGTATTCAATGTCTTTAAAGAGAATTCTAATGCTTTTTAACTCAAATTAAGTTTTTTTAGACATTCTTCCATTTCCTTAGGAGAAAGTCTTTCATTCTCATAAGTTTCTACATAGATTGCAATAAATCCATTTTTTCTTATTTTTTCGATTTTTATTTTTAATTTGGGACTTATATTTTTAGCTAATTCTTTTATTTTCTCTTTATTGTTTTCATTCAAAGAAAGCAAAGCCCCAACTACCATGTTTCCACTTATACCGGCAAGATAAGGGTCAAAACAAACGATCATGGCAACACCTTTCCTAACCTTGATAAAATCTTAGGTTTTTTTCCTACAAGTACCATATCTTCTATTCTTATCCCAAAGCTTTTATAAATCCCGGGCTCTACTGTAACGACCATTCCTTCTTCAAAGGTCTCTTTCGAGTTCTTTGAAATTTTTGGATATTCATGCACCTCCAAGCCTATGCCATGACCACAAGCATGGAGATAGTACTCTTCCACTCCATATTCCTTTAAAACTTCTCTTGCTTTCTCCTCAGCCTTCTTAATTTCATTTCCAGCATAGCATTCGTTGATAGCTTGTTTTTGGGCTTCGAGAACAATTGCATAAAGCTCAAGAAACTTTTCACTTGGATCTAAAGAAACCGTTCTAGTTATGTCTGAGTTATAATAATTTACCTTAGCTCCCAAATCTATAATAATCGCATCTTTGCTCTTTATCTTTCTTTTAGTTGGAGAGTGATGGGGGATAGAGGAATTTCTGCCAGAGGCTACAATGGGCATAAAGGCTATGTCGGCTTTTTTCCTGATGAAGCTTAAGATATATGCAGAGATTTCCATCTCTGTTTTTCCTTCTTCTATCATGTAAAAAACTTCTTCTAAACATTTTTCTGCGATATTCAAAGCTTTTTTGATGTTTTTTAGCTCTTTATTATCTTTTTTTCTCCTCATCTCTATAAGGAAATCTAAATTATCGATTTTCTTTCCTTTAAGATAAGTTTTGTAAAACCTGAACGAAAGGCTATCTTCTTCAACTCCAACTTTTTTAAAAGGTATTTTTAGTTCTTTTTTGAAGTTCTCTACGATTCTTGTTTCTATATCTATATTCTTTATATGGGAGTCCATCTTTGAGAGATAGAGCAGAGGATCTTCCTTTAATAGAAGCACACTAAATGCCGAGGGAAAAACCCCTGTTAAATAGTAAATGTTCTCTGGTTTGGTAATAACTCCGCACTCTAAACCTTTCTCTGAAAGTTTTTCAAGTGCTTCTTTAACTCTTTTCATAATTAGCTTATATATCTCAAGCTTAAATAAATCTTATGAAATTCAAAAAGGTTGTGGTAGGAGGAACTTTTGATTTTTTACATAAAGGACATAAAGCTTTATTAAGCAAAGCCTTTGAAGTAGGCGAGCATGTAATTATTGGATTAACCTCGGAGAAGATGAAAAATCAAGCTTCACCTTTTGAAAAGAGAAAAGAGAAATTAGAAGCCTTTATTAAAAATAAAGGCGAATACGAAATAATAGAGATTTTCGATCCTTATAGTATAGCGATAGATATGGAAGAACTTGAAGCTATAGTTGTGAGTAAGGAAACCAAAACGAGAGCCAAAGAGATAAACGAAATAAGGAAGAAAAAAGGTTTGAAACCTTTAAAAATAATTGAAATACCGATGGTTTTAGCCTATGATGGCAAGCCAATTTCTTCAACGAGGATAAGGAGAGGTGAGATTAGAGAGGATGGGAGTAAAAAAAGTGAAAAAAGTTGAAATAGCAAGCCTGGATGAAAAGGGAAGAGGCGTAGGCAAGATAAATAGTAAGGAAATTCGTGTGCATTTCGCTGTGCCTGGTGATATTGTAGAAGTTAAAACCTACCGGCGAAAAGGATTAAAAGGGAGAATTTTAAGGATACTCAAGCACTCACCTCTAAGAGTTAAGCCGAGATGTAAACATTTTGGAAAGTGCGGTGGCTGTAGATGGCAGAATATTAGATACAAAGAGCAGCTCAAAATAAAGCAAGACGTAATTAGAGAATTATTTAAGGGATGTCGTGTTTCCAAGATAGTAGCATCAGAAGAATTTCGTTACAGAAATAGGATGGACTTTATTTTCTGGAAAGGATTCAAACTTGGATTAAGAGAGCCAGAAAGCTATGATAGGGTTGTGGATATAGAAAACTGTCTTCTTATTTCAGAGAAATGCAATGAGATAATGGCAAAGGTTAAAAGCTTTGTTGAGGAGAATAAAATTTCCATCTATGATTTCAAGAAAAAACGGGGTTTGCTGAGATACCTCGTGCTGAGAGAGGCAAGATTTACAAATGAAAGAATGGCTGTGATATTGACTTCCAAACAAGATTTTCCAAAGATCAAGGAACTTGAAGTCGACGCAAACATAATATGGAGCAGAACTTCTACGCTTTCGGATGTTTCCCAAGGAGAAGAGCATGAAGTTATTAAGGGCAAGGAGTATATAACCGAGAAATTGCTTGGTTACTCTTTCAGAATCACTCCAAGCATCTTTTTCCAGACGAATTCAAAGCAGGCAGAGGAGATATATAAAACAGTGGTCGAGTTCTCTGACCTTAGCGGTAGAGAAAAAGTTCTTGACCTCTACTGCGGTAGCGGAGCTATAGGTATTATCCTTGCCTCTCAGGCAAAGAGCGTGGTTGGGGTCGAGATTTCCAAGGAAGCTGTTGAGGTAGCCAAAATAAACGCAAGAGAAAATAACATCGAAAACATAAAGTTTATTTGCGCCAAAGCCGAGGAGCTTAGTACAATTGAAGGCGATGTCGTTGTGGTCGACCCTCCAAGAGCTGGGTTGCATAAAAAGGTCATAAAATTTCTGAAAAAAATCTCGCCCAAGAAAATAATCTATGTTTCCTGCAATCCAAGAACGCAAAAAAGAGACATCGAAGCTTTAAATTATAAAATAGAAGAAGTAAAGCCAATAGACATGTTTCCTCATACTCCGCATATTGAGAATGTTGTTTTGCTTGTCAGGGGGTAAAGCTGTCTCTTATACACATCTGACGCTGCCGACGAAGGCTTAGGTGTAGATCT